>JAITOP010000004.1 GCA_031289895.1 Prevotellaceae bacterium | reverse complement strand
AATACCACACCATTAAAGTATAAATTTATAAAAAGAAACGAAAAGCATTACAAAGCAAGAGTGAGCAAGGTTAGACACAATTTGAAACTCCAATATGTTGAAAACAAAAAAATAAATTTAACACCGCAAAGGTATTTTATTTGTACCTTCGCAATTCCAAACTAAATTGTCTGGCATAAATTTTGATTATATAAATAAAAAATGATAGATTTCACACATTTACACGTTCATACGGAATATTCTATACTCGACGGAATGTCGAAAATATCTGCTTTGGTTGATAAGGCTGTCGATACGGGAATGAATGCTATTGCCATAACCGACCACGGCAATATGTTTGGTATTAAGGAGTTTGCAGATTGCGTAAAATCGAAGAACGAAACTTTACCCGATGACAACCAATTTAAGGCTATTATTGGCGTTGAAGCTTATTGCGCACGCCGCACATTGTACGATAAAGATAAGAATGTCAAGCGAATAAATCCTAAAAACGGACGAGAACAAATTGTTGACCAAAGCGGTTATCATTTGATTTTGCTGGCAAAAAACAAAAAAGGATACGAAAATCTTTGCAAACTTGTGTCAATTTCGTGGATTGACGGCGAATATTACCGTCCGCGTATTGATAAAAATGTACTCGAAAAATATCACGAAGGGCTGATAATTTGTTCGGCTTGCCTTGGCGGTGAAATTCCTCAACTTATTATGAATAAAGATATTGAGGCTGCCGAAAAATCAATAATGTGGTTTAAAAATATTTTTGGAGACGATTATTATCTTGAACTTCAACGGCATAAAACAAATCGCGAAGGCGCAGATACAAAAACTTACGAAAAACAAAAAACAGTAAATGCCGAAATCGTAAAACTTGCCGAAAAATGCAACGTGAAAATTATTGCAAGCAACGACGTGCATTTCGTTAACGAAGATGATGCCGATGCTCACGAGCGTTTAATTTGTCTAAGCACAAACTCATATCTGTCAGATTCAAACCGACTTAGATACACAAAACAAGAATGGCTGAAATCGCCCAAAGAAATGTCGGAAATATTTGGAGATATTCCCGAAGCCTTATCAAACACCCGCGAAATTGTTGAGAAAATAGAAAATTTCAACATCGATTCGGATGCCATTATGCCCATTTTTCCTATTCCCGAAGAATTTGGAACAGAAGAAGAGTATCGAAATAAATATACTGAAAATGAGTTAATTGCCGAGTTTGAATCTGAAGAATCTAACAAAGGCAGAATAGAAAAACTCGGCGGTTTTGGCAAAGCATATCGTATAAAACTTGAAGCAGATTATTTGAAAGAACTGACGCTGAAAGGAGCAAACGAACGCTACAACGGCAATATTACCGAAGACGTTATGGAGCGCATAATTTACGAACTTGACGTTATAAAAGCTATGGGATTTCCCGGATATTTTCTTATAGTTCAGGATTTTATACAAGCTGCTCGCGATATGGATGTTTCTGTTGGTCCCGGACGCGGTTCGGCTGCCGGCTCGGTAGTTTCGTACTGTCTGAAAATCACCGATATAAATCCGTTGGATTACGATTTGCTGTTTGAGCGATTTCTGAATCCCGACAGAATTTCGTTGCCCGATATTGATATTGATTTTGATGATGAAGGACGGGCAAAAGTTTTGAAATGGGTAACCGAAAAATATGGTAAAGAGAAAGTTGCACATATCATTACTTACGGAACGATGGCAACAAAATCGAGCATAAAAGATGTTGCGCGAGTACAACAATTGCCGTTGGAGCAAGCCGAACAACTTACAAAAATGATTCCCGACCGCTTTGTAGAAGGAAAAGACGGCAAAACGCCCAAAGTAAATATCAAAAATTGTATAGAACTTGTACCCGAATTTAAAAAAATTGTGGAATCGGGAAACGAAGATATTGCAAGCGTTTTGCGTTTTGCCGAAAAACTTGAAGGCACTGTGCGCCAGACAGGTGTACATGCTTGCGGCGTTATTATCGGAGCTGACGACCTCACTAATTTCGTGCCGCTTTCTACGGCAAAAGATAAAAGTTTGGGCGAAGATGTGATTGTTACTCAATACGAAGGCTCTGTAATAGAAAATGTAGGTTTGATAAAAATGGACTTTCTCGGATTAAAAACATTATCAATAATACGCGAAGCTTTATCAAACATAAAAAAGACAAAGGGTAAAGATATTGATATTGAAAATATTCCGCTTGATGATATTGATACTTATAAACTTTTCAGCAACGGACAAACAGTAGGTACTTTTCAGTTTGAATCGCCGGGAATGCAAAAATATCTGCGCGAACTGAAACCCACAAAATTTGAAGACCTGATTGCGATGAACGCCTTATATCGTCCGGGTCCAATGCAATATATTCCAAGTTTTATAAACAGAAAACACGGAAGAGAAAAAATAGATTACGCTTTCCCGATAATGGAAAAACGTTTGAAAGACACTTACGGCATTACCGTTTATCAAGAACAGGTCATGCTTTTAAGTCGTGATATTGCGGGCTTTACGCGAGGTCAATCTGACGAATTGCGCAAAGCAATGGGGAAAAAACTGATAGAAAAAATGGCTGCGCTGAAAACCAAATTCATCGACGGCGCAGTAAACAACGGATTTGAATCTGTACAAAAATTAGAAAAAATATGGAGCGACTGGGCTGAATTTGCAAAATACGCATTCAACAAATCGCACGCAACGTGTTATTCGAAAATTGCATATCAAACTGCCTATCTAAAAGCACATTATCCCGCCGAATTTATGGCTGCCGTGCTTACCAACAACATTGCCGACATAAAAGAAGTTTCAAAATTTATGGAAGAATGTAAAACCATAGGAATAAGGGTTTTACCTCCAAGTGTAAACGAAAGTGACATGACCTTTACCGTAAATAAAGATGGAAATATTCGTTTCGGACTTGCGGCGGTGAAAGGCGTGGGAACAAATGCCGTAGAAAATATCATAAAAGCGCGTGAAACATCGCCGTTTACCGATATTTGTGATTTTATATCGCGAATAAGTCTTTCGGTAGTAAACCGCCGAACCATTGAAAGTCTGGTACTTGCAGGCGGTTTTGACGAGTTTACCGAAATACGCCGACCGCAATTTTATGCCAAAAACGAAAAAGACCAAGCTTTTATAGACGTTCTTATACAATACGGAAATCTGGTACAAGTTGATAATGCCGGCGGAGCGATGTCGCTGTTTGGCGAAGACCATAAAGCAAACATAGTTAAACCGCTGATTCCCTTTGCAGAAGACTGGTCGGATATGGAAACTCTTGCTCGCGAAAAAGACTTGATTGGCATTTATCTGTCGTCTCACCCACTCGACCCATATAAAACTGAAATGAATTTGCTGTGCAATGTTCAGGCAAACGATTTATCTGATTTATCGCAATTTAAGAACAAAAGAATTTGCTTTGCAGGAATTATAACCGAATCGAAAGAGCTTGTTACAAAAAAAGGTAAACCTTTCGGGCGCGTAACAATTGAAGATTATTCGGGTTCGTACTCATTCTCACTATTTGACAGAGAGTGGATTGAGAACAAAAATTATTTCACCCTCAATTATTTTTTGTTTGTACGGGGAACTGTTTCGGAACGCAAAAAATATATACGTAAAGACGAACAAGGCAGAGAGATAGAAAACAACGATATTCCCGTTTTTGATATACGCTTTGAGAAAATAATGATGCTGCACGATGTGCGCAACGACCTGATTACCGGCATAGAAATAATTGTACCACTAAGCAAAGTAAATGCCGATTTTATAAAACAAACAACTAAACAAATATCTAAAAATAAAGGAGATAAACGACTTTCATTTGTATTTATCGACGAAGAAAAAAACATTAGAATAGAACAAACATCGCGCAAATACAAAATAAAGATTTCTGACGAATTTCTGGAATAC
>JAITOP010000179.1 GCA_031289895.1 Prevotellaceae bacterium | reverse complement strand
GAGCGCATATTCGTTGCATACAGGAAAAATTATCACTATGGATACAGAAGAAAAACTGACGGTTGATGACAAAACAATAGATATTGTTCCGGCATGGAAATGGTTGTTGGAAAATGATTAAATTAATGTGAGAATGTGATTAATGTGACTAATGTGTTAATATGATAATGTGAATAATATGATAATATGATAATGTGAATAATATGATTGAAATACAAAATCAAAATAATCATGCTAAAATCATAGACAACAAATTTTCTGCGAAAAGAAAAAACATTACCTTTGTATTTATTAAAAATAACCACTAATCGCTCTGAAAAGGGCATAAAATTAATTAAACTCGAGAATGAAGTTAATAAGATATATATTGTATATAGTTCTATTGGGAACATTTTTAATGTTTTCAGTTTCAGGTTGTCAGTCTAAAAAACAAAAGATAGAACAAAAATCTGAGGATAAGACAGAAAAGTCTATTGCCTTGACTGCTGGTAATGATGTAATTATGCCGCATTTTTCAGAAACATCACCTTCAGAAATATCATCTTCAGAAACAGACGATGAAAATGAAGAAGAGCAAAGAGAAACAAGATTAAGGTACTGTGGTTTTACTCTCATTTTCCATGATTTTAAGAGTTATGATAATTATAATGAGGTGTACATAAGGGAATTTTTAGTATGTGATGAATATTGGAAAGAAACAGCAACCGGTTATATTCAAACTAAAGAAATATTAATTGTAGAAAAAGATACAGTAAATTTATATGAGTCAGAATATAATGGACAAGAAAATCTTGTAACATGTTTTAGGTTGAACGTTAAAAATGTCATTATACAGATTGTTCCTAAAAATAAAGATGATAAATTTAAAGTGTTTCAAAGTTGTTTATCAAATTTGGTTGAAGTGGTTGACAGAAATAAATATTATTTTGATGACAATGGTAAACGGCGAACAGACGAAGAAGATGAGCTGTTTAGTAAAAGTTTGGCTCATTTTGATGAAAAAACACCATATATGAAGTTGGAAGATTCATCAGGTTTTTATTTCAGGACAAAGCCATTTCCTGACGATAATGGCAATATTGACGAAATAAACAAATGGCGTAGAGAACAATATTTTGTCGATATTTTACGGATTAAAAAAAAATATAAGTTAAAGGATACACTTGTCGATGTGGGAGGAGAGGGTTTATTCTCGGCAATATTAACAAAAGACAAAAGATTATTTTCTTATTCTTATTGGGCTTATATATTTCGTATTGAACATTTTAAAAATGGAAAAAAAATAGCAACAAAGTACATCATTGTACACATGTGGGATGATGTGTGTGGACATTAAAAAAATATAAAATTATGGACGAAAAAAATTATATACCGGCAAGCGAAATAATATCTATTGACAGTAGAGACGTTGCATGCAACGTCTCTACGCACACGCCTTTTCAGCAAAATAAATTATTTTCAGGTTTTGCCTGTTTTGCGGCAAATGTTGTGCAAATTGTAATATTATTTGCCGTTTAAGCACAAAAAATAAACAACTTGTAATGTTTTTAATTTCCGGATTGCTTCGTGCCTCGCAATGACGTGCTATTCATCTGCTGTTGTTTCGTAATTCATAATTTCGTAATTGTTTTCAATTCAAAAATCCTGCAAATCCAAAAATCCTGCAAATCCTGATTCAGACATTTTTTTCGTAATAAGCAATTGAATAAACCAACCAACGACTAACGACCAAATACCAACGACTAACGACCAAATACCAACGACCAACGACCAAATACCAACGACCAAATCCCAACGACTAACGACCAAATACCAACAACTAACGACCAAATACCTTTTCTATCTTCCTGCTTATTAAAAAATAAATGGGCGCAGAAACAAATCCGCCGATTATGTCAATCAAATAATGCGCTTTGAGATAAACGGTTGAGCAAATTAAAATCACGGCAACGGGAACGAGTATATAAAAAATCTTAGGCGAATATTTAAAAATAAAATACATACAAATAAGACAAATTCCTACGTGCGAACTTGGAAATGCGCCGGTAGGTTTTTCGCCCATTTCCTGCAATGCTACCATTGTGGCGCGAAAAAATCCTTCGCATGGAATGGCATTATCGGGCGGCTGAAAGTAAAACTGAGGTCCCACAACAGGTAAAATTATAAACGTTATGTAATAAATAAAAAATGAGCATAGTATTATAAAAACTGTGTGTTCCATGATTTTTTTATTTTTCGCTAACGCAATAAAAACCGTAGCCGCAATAATAAAATAATACGACATATATCCGAAATTCATCAGCTCGTTTATCCATATCTGAGGATAGTGTTTTACAAATTGCAGACTCGGCTGACAGCCAAACAACCATTGGTCGGCGGCAACAAAATATCGGTCTAAATTGCCGAAAATATTTTCGTTGATATAATACGTTTCTGGATACCAGTATGCAATAAATGCAAGCGGAAAAAGGCAACGCACAAGCCGGATTATTTGCGCGTTTTTGCGTTGATATACGAAAGTCAGCAGAAATATAGCAGCAATAAACAGCGTGCGATACAAAATCATCATCAGCGTATTGTGTTCTTTTGCGCCGAAAATAATTGCAAATAATGCTGTGATTATGGCGTAAATAATGCTTAGTTTTTCTATTATGAAAAGATTTTTAATGATATTTTTCATCGTTTTTTATTAATATTTTCGGGAAATTCTGTTTTTATTGTTTCGCTTATTCCGCGCGTTAAATCGTAATCGGCAACAAAATTAATATCGTCAAACAAAGGCTGTGTCTCACATTTCCAATTTCGCGCTTTCAGAATATTATATTTATCGCGGTTGAGCGTTGGCGATTTTCCAAACCATCCGCAAACCGTGTCGAGCGAAAAACAAATTATTTTAAGAATGAAAATGGGAACGCAAATTTTTATTGCAAATTTTTTACCAAGAAGTTTTTTTACAATATCTGCATATTCGGCACTTGTGTAAACGTTGCCATCGCTCACAAAATACGCTTTTTGTGAGATGCCTTTCTGTATCATCAAAAAAATTGCTTTTGCCAAATCTTTCACATAAATAAATGTGAGATATTGTGGTTTCAATCCTATCGAAGGCACAATGCCGTTTTTCACCGATTTTATAAATGCAAGATAATCTTTTTCGCGCGCCCCGTAAACACCTGTCGGACGAATGAACAAATAAGGAAAATCGGGGATATTTGCGATAAAATTTTCGGATTTTATTTTGCTCTCACCGTAGGCTGTATTTGGTTTTGGCGCATCGCTGAGTTTTATCGGCCGCAATGTTTTTTCATCGCCCGCGCCCCATGCCGAAAGACTGCTCATGTAAACAAATATTTTGGGGCGCATATCTGTTTGGCACAGACATTCGGCAAAGTTTTTTGTAAACACAAAATTTATTCGGTCGAAATCGCTTTTTTTATCACATTTTGTAACGCCTGCATTGTGTATAATATAATCCCATGCACCGTTTTGCCGTTTAAATTCGTTTAATTGAGAAATTAATTTTTCCTTGTCGGAATAATTAAGGTCGATGAACTTTATTCGTTCATCATTAAGGTATTTTTTGCTGCTCGAAGCGCGTATTCCGGCATAAGTTTCAAAGCCAAGTTCAAGTGCTTTTTCAACCAAAAAACTACCAATAAAGCCACTTGCGCCGGTTATCAGAATTTTCATTTTCGTTTATTTTCAAAAAAAATTTGTACAAAAATATAAAATTCTTGCGAATTAGTTGTAAATTGTAAGTCGTAAGTTATAAGTTGTAAGTCATAAGTTGGTTGTTTTTTGTTGATTTGTTGATTTGTTGATTCGCTTAGTTGTTTAGTTGCTTAGTTGTTGAGTTGTTGAGTAACAGATGACAAAAAAATCAGATAATGCGAAATTATCCGATTTTTCGTATCACATTCGTATTTTTGCGGCTCAAATCGTATCACAAAATTTGTAACAAATGGAAAATAAGGCATTTAAAACTACGACTAATAAGTAGAGATATTGCAGAAAAATTAGCCATTCCCAACCCAACCGTAAAGCGGATTTTATCAGATTTACATAACAAAAATCTGATAGAAAAATTTGGCAACAGACGAAATACGTGTTATTCTGTGAAATAGAAAAAATCGGATAATGCGGGGTTATTCGATTTTTTGAATTTACAAAAATAAATCGTCCATAGTAACTTCACTTTGAATATTACCCCAATATTCGTTGTGTTTTACGCCGTAAGTCGTAATCAATGTGATGTGAATGGCTTTGTTTGTGCCGGTTTCATTGCGGAATGAGCCTCGTTTGTTGCGAAGATTTTCGTCGATTTTTTTGTCAATAACAAATTCTTCCGTTGCATATTTCATTTCACAAAGATTTATGACTTTATCGTTTCGTTCGATTAATAAATCAATTT
>JAITOP010000132.1 GCA_031289895.1 Prevotellaceae bacterium | reverse complement strand
ACACACAAAATTTTTGATGACTATTCTATTCGCATTTCGCCCACAACAGTAAGAGTTCCAGTAGTTGGCGGACATTCCGAATCGGTAAATCTGGAATTTGAACGCGATTTTGATTTGCCCGAATTAATAAATATTCTTGAAAATACCGATGGCGTAGTTGTAAAAGACGATATAAAAAACAATATCTATCCAATGCCCATTCACGCCTTTGGAAAAGACGAAGTTTTTGTAGGACGAATACGCCGCGATATATCATTGCCATCAGGCATAAACCTTTGGATAGTTGCCGATAATCTACGCAAAGGAGCAGCAACAAACGCCATACAAATAGCCGAAAAACTTATTGAAAAAGGATTTATAAGATAAATTACGAATTAACAATTACGAATTACGAATTACGGAGTTTGTTGAATAGCAAAAAAGTCTGAAGGACTTAAATTTGAATAACCCCCACTGAAGCGAAGCGATTGGGGGATTATATAATGCAACGTCTAATTTAAAACAAAAAGGGCGCAATCTATATTTATAGCACCCAAAAAAAAGATTTAGCCCATCAAAATCAAAAAAAACACTAACGACCAAATACCAACGACTAACGACCAAATACCCACGACCAAATACCAAATACCAACGACCAAATACCAACAACTAACGAACTATCCTAACCTTTGCATATTTGAATATTAATGTTTTTTTGGTGTTGTCGTCGAACATTACTACCATTCTGCCATCTGGTTCATTTTTGTCAATATCAACAACTTTGCCGTATCCGAAACGCTCGTGTTCTATGCGCATTCCTATTCGTATGTCTTTGTAATCGGACGGAATAAAATCTTCGGAAGGCTTGTTCTGATTGAGCGTGGGACGTTTTATAAACGTGGTTACGGTAGAAACAGGTCGCGAAATTATGTTTTCAAAATCGTCGTCATCGCCGCTGAATGTTGAGAAAGTTTCGTCTAAGGATGTTTCTAAAAATTCGTCATCAATTTCGCGAACAAAGCGGCTCATATTGTTACTTTCGAGTTTTCCCCAGCGATAGCGCGAGGCGGCAAACGATACGCAGGCTTTTGTTTTGGCGCGTGTGAGTGCAACATAAAACAGTCGGCGTTCCTCTTCAATTTCGTTTAACGATAAAATGCTCAGGCTGCCCGGAAAAAGATTTTCTTCCATGCCCACAATATAAACGTAATTATATTCCAAACCCTTTGCCTGATGCGCCGTCATTAGCGAAACTTTATTTCGGTCTTCTTCTTTTTCGTTGTCCGAATCGGTTATCAGCGCAACGTTTTCGATATATTCGTTTATTGTTATCAAAAAATCCGATTGTTCGATATTATTTTCTTTTTCGTTATCGCAAAATTCTTTTATTCCGTTCAGCAAACTCTCAATATTTTCGTATCTGCTCATGCCTTCAATCGTTGTATCTTGCTTTAAGTCAGTAATTATTCCGGCTGTAAAAACAAGTTCCTGAGCAAAATCGAAAGCATCTGTAATTAATGTTTTAGCGGTTAAATTTTCGATAAATTCAACAAAAATTCTCAATTTATTTTGCGTTGCGGTTCTTATTTCGCTTTCATTAATATTTTTTGATTTTACGGCATCAAAAAGACTTATTTGGTGGCTGTTTGCGAATGCTTGCAGGCGGTCGATAGTTGTGTCTCCGATTCCGCGTGCAGGATAATTCACAATTCGTTTGAAAGCCTCGTCGTCGTTATGGTTTACGCAAAGGCGAAGATATGCAATAAAATCTTTTATTTCGGCTCGCTGATAAAACGAAAGTCCTCCGTAAATTTTGTAAGGAATACTTTTTTTGCGCAGCGCATCTTCAAAAATTCTTGATTGGGCATTTGTTCGGTACAATATCGCAAAATCGTTATACTGCACGTGTTTGCTGTAAATAATATCAGATATTGAATTTGCAATCAAAAAACCTTCTTCTTGGTCGGTATATGCTTTTATTACGCCTATTTTATCGCCTTCATCTTTTTTTGAAAAACACTTTTTTCTAAGTTGATTTGAATTGTGTTTTATAACCGAATTTGCAGCATTTACAATGGTTTGAGTAGAGCGGTAATTTTCTTCAAGTTTAAATTCTTTATAATCGGGATAATCGTTTTTGAAGTTTAAAATATTTTCGATTCTTGCTCCGCGGAATGCGTAAATACTTTGAGCATCATCGCCTACAACGCAGACGTTACCGTGTTTTTCGGCAAGTTTTTTTATTATCAGATATTGCGAATAATTTGTATCCTGATACTCGTCGATAAGAATATATTTAAATTGATTTTGATATTTTTGCAGAACATCAATATGGTCGCGAAACAAAATGTTTGTGTTTAGCAGCAAATCGTCGAAATCCATTGCATTTGCAAGTTTGCATTTTCGGGCGTAAGCGGCGTATATGTTGAAAATATAAGGCTTTCGCTGCAATTTATCTTCTCCCAAAAGTATTGAGTTTGAGGCATAAGCCTGCGGTGTGATAAGCGAATTTTTGGCTTTTGATATTCGCGACAGAACTTCGTTGGCTTTATATTTTGTTTCGTCGTAATCAAGTTCGCGCACTATTAATTTTATAAGACTTCGCGAATCAGCAGTGTCGTAAATTGTAAAATTTTCGGTGTATCCTGTTGCCTGCGGTTCGCTGCGAAGTATGCGCGAAAAAATTGAGTGGAAAGTTCCCATCCATAATTTGTAAGCGTTTTGCCCGCCTACAATGTTTTTTATACGCTCGCGCATCTCTTTTGCCGCCTTATTGGTGAACGTGAGCGCAAGAATATTTTGCGGTTCTATACCTTGCGCAATCATATATGCAATGCGGTATGTGAGCGTTCGTGTTTTTCCCGAACCTGCGCCTGCAATTATCAGCGATGCTCTGTCGATTGATGTTGCGGCGTTATATTGTATTTCGTTTAATTCGTTTTGTAT
>JAITOP010000052.1 GCA_031289895.1 Prevotellaceae bacterium | reverse complement strand
TCTTCTAAAATATTTTTTCATATTTTTGTGTTTATAATCCTTTGTTTATCGAATTCCACGCAAGCGAAGCCGAACCAAGTATTGATACATCTTTGTTTTGCAATTCGGATGGAAGAATTTTTATTTTATCTTTCCAAAATTTAAGCACATTTTTTTCAAATGATTCTATTGTCGGTTCAAAAATTAAATCGCCGGCTTTTGCTAATCCTCCAAACAAAAATATTGCTTCGGGAACGGTTATTGTAACTGCGTTTGCAAGAGCAAGTCCAAGAATTTCGCCTGTTGTTTTAAACGCATCTATTGCAATTTTATCGCCGTTATGGGCTGCGTCTGCAATTTGTTTTGCTTCAAATTCGTCGGGGCTTTTGTGGCGAAAAACGCTGTCGTCGTTATTTGTTGCCAAAAGTTCGGATATTGTTCGTTTTATACCTGTTGCTGAGGCGTATGCTTCGAGGCATCCGCAACGTCCGCAGCCGCATTGTCGTCCGTTTTTTTCGATAATAACGTGTCCGAGTTCACCTGCAAGCCCGTCGTGTCCGTAAATCATTTCGCCGTTTGCAACAAATCCGCTGCCAAGTCCCGTACCAAGTGTTACAAAAATAAAATCGCGCATTTTTGCAGCGCCTCCGTACACCATTTCGCCAATAGCGGCGGCATTTGCATCGTTATCTAAGGCAATGCCGATGACCGGAAAATATTTTTGCAGTTTTGCTACAATAGGCAGTGTTCCCGTCCACGGCAAATTCGGGGCAAATGCTATTGTTCCGGTATTGTGATTGCCGTTGGGCGCGCCAATACCTATTCCAATAATTTCAGCGTTTTCGACATCGCTTTCAAGCTGAGCGATAACATCTTTCAGCGCGTTAATGTATTCGTCAAAATCGCTGTACAGCGGCGTAGAAATGTTGGCTTCGGCATATATATTTCCGATACGGTCAACCATACCGAACTTAGTGTTTGTGCCGCCAATATCAATTCCTACTACTAACTTTTTTGTGTCCATTTTACTTATAAGTTTTTGATGTTTGTAATATTTTTCAGACTCTGTTTTTGTCTGTTTTTTCTTGCTCTTTAATTAGCTTTTCTTGCTCTTTAATAAGTTTTTCCCGTTCTTTTCTTGCTTTTCGGTTTTCCCAAAACTGCAATCCGAGAATTGCCAAAATCAATACCACCGCGCCAAACATGGCAACTCTCAGCATTAATGTGGATTCATCTTTGGCGATATACATAAACCACCATACAATGCACATTCCAAGAAATATTGATGCAATAATTATCAGTAAAAGTCGTGTTATTCGTATAAACATATTTTCTTTATTTTTTAATTTTAAACGTCAAATCTACTAATATTTTTTGTAATATCAACGCTATCAATTTATTTTTATTATATAATAATCTTTTTTTCCTTTTTGTACAAGAATATATTTTTGGTTTAGCAAATCGTCCGAAGTTATTATTTTTTCGGCAGATTCTGTTTTCTCTTTGTTTATGCTCAGCCCGCCTCCTGCAATGAGTTTACGCAATTCGCCTTTCGACTGAAAAATGTTTGTAACGGTTGTCAGCAATTCAATAATATTTACTTTTTCGGCGATTATTGTGTTCGATATTTCATATTGCGGAACGCCTTCGAAGACTGTTAAAAATGTTTGCTCATCAAGTTTAGCCAAGTTGTCGAATGTTGATTTTCCAAATAAAATTTGCGAAGCCTCAACAGCTGCATCATAATCTTTTTCGGAATGAACCATGCACGTTATTTCTTTTGCCAGACGTTTTTGCAATATACGCAAATGCGGTGCTGCATCTTGTTCTGCTATAAGTTTTTCGATTTCGTTTTTATCAATAGAAGTAAAAATTTTGATATATCGTTTTGCATCATCATCGCTCACGTTTAGCCAAAACTGATAAAATTTGTATGGCGATGTATAACGTGCATCAAGCCAAATGTTTCCGCTTTCGGATTTACCGAATTTTCCGCCGTCTGCTTTGGTTATCAGCGGGCAGGTAAGCGCAAAAGCATCGTTGCCTGTTGTTCGGCGAATAAGTTCCGTTCCTGTTGTGATGTTTCCCCATTGGTCGCTGCCGCCCATTTGCAGTTTGCAGTTTTTGTGGGTATTCAAAAACAAAAAATCATAAGCCTGCAAAAGTTGATATGTAAATTCGGTAAACGATAATCCATCGCGCGCCTCTCCGTTGAGTCGTTTTTTTACCGAATCTTTTGCCATCATGTAATTTACGGTGATATGTTTGCCAATATCGCGAACAAAATCGAGAAAAGAAAAATTTTTCATCCAATCGTAATTATTCACTATTTCGGCAGCATTTACCGATTGGCTTTCAAAGTCAAGAAATTTTGAAAGTTGCTTTTTTATCGCATCCTGATTGTGTTTCAGCGTATTTTCGTCAAGCAAATTGCGTTCAGTTGACTTACCCGAAGGGTCGCCAATCATACCTGTAGCACCGCCAATGAGAGCAACCGGTTTGTGTCCGCAATGCTGAAAATGACGCAGCATCATCACACCGCACAAATGCCCAATGTGCAGAGAATCAGCCGTCGGGTCGATACCTAAATATGCGGTAGTCATTTCTTTGTTTAATTGTTCTTCGGCGCCGGGCATAATATCTTGAATCATTCCGCGCCATTTTAGTTCATCTACAAAATTCATCTACTTAATTATTCATATAAATTTGGGTAGCAAAGGTATAAATAAAATGCGAAAAAACTCAAAGGTTTAAAAAAATTAAAGGGCTTTTCTGAAAAATGAAATAGTTTTTAATGATGAAAAATAAATAAACTGAGATTTCGCATCTTCTTGCAGTCATGCAGTATATGTCGTAAAAAATTAAGGGTTCATTTTTTTGCAAATGTTCGTTTTTTTTTACCATTATTTTTGTGCGTACCATTAGTAGCATCTCGTTTTCCGTCATCTCTTTCCCTTATTCCCTTATTAAGCAATGAAAAATAAATAAGATATAAATGTCTCCGGATTGCTTCGTTCCTCGCAATGACGCATGGACTTCACGTCATTGCGAGGAACGAAACAATCCGGAAATTAAAAACATTACAAGTTATTTATTTTTTTATACCTAAAATATTGAAAACAAAAAGGATAATGGTGATATGTGAATGAATTAAATATTGCTACGATAGGAAACTTTTAAAAATAAGAGCCTAATATATATGCCCAATGTTTTAAATTAACTACCTTTGTCCCAACTTGCAAATTAAAATCATATTCTTACACTTGTTTTTAATAAGAATAATCATAAAAACACATTTTAAAATCACCTCATTATATATAAATTTAACACTTCGTACAAAAAATTTTGTCCCATAATTTACATTATGTTTAGTTTTAAACACAGTAATATCAGCGATATAACTGTTTTGAATCCGTAAAAATCGATTTGTTCAAATTTGTAAGATATTGAAAAATAAGTTATATTTGCCGCCAAACTAAACATAATGTAAATTATGGGACAAAATTTTTTGTACGGAGTGTTAAAAATAGGGGTGGTATGCTAATTTAATATATGTATTGTGCTAAAAACAAGAGCAAAAAAAATGATTTTAATCTGCAAGATGGGACAAAAGTAATTAATTTAAAACATTT
>JAITOP010000249.1 GCA_031289895.1 Prevotellaceae bacterium | reverse complement strand
ACGTTGCTGTCAATTTTCCAAATGCCATCAATTTTAACTAAATCAACTTCTTCTTCGTAATCTTTCGATGCGTCTTTAATTCTTGATATTTTTACTATTACAACAGCAGATTCGCCATCTTCCGAAATTTCTTCAGATATGATTTCAAACTTTGCATTTTTTACTCTATCTATTGTCTCTGCTCTTCTTTCCGGATTGTTTTTCAACCTCTCTTCTCTTCTTTCGAGTTTAGCAATACGTTCTTGAGTAAGATGTTTTTTCATCGTTGCAAAATCAAGTCTTTTCGCTGCATTAAATACAGTTAACACAACGTCTTTTGGCGAATTTGCGCCGCCACCGCAATTTGCCAGCATTAGCATTGCCAATGCCGCACATAGTAACATTTTTGTTGTTTTCATTTCTTATTTTTTTTATTAAAATTTTTATTCAGTATTCAGTAATCAGTATTCCGTATTCCGTAATCAGTATTTAGTCGTTAGTATTTAGTCGTTAGTCTTTATCAAAAATATTTACAATTAACTTCTTAACTTCTCTAACTTCTTAACTTCTTGATTCTTTGTTTTTGCCTCTTGTTTCTTGATTCTTGCCTCTTGCCTCTTGGTTCTTAAAATCTGGTGCAAAATTAACTATTTTTAAATAATAAAATAAATATCTTTATAATTATTTCACATTCTTTTAATAGAAAACCTCAATATTGTTGCGAAATTTGTATTTTAAAAATTAATTATCATAAAAACTATGAAAAGTATGAAAAAAATAGTATTGGTGGCAGCGTTGGTTTCGGCTGTCGTTGGGGCTTCGGCATCGTTACTTACTTCAATATTTGTAAGTAATAAAACAGAAAATGTAAAATATATGCAAACATCTGCACCAAAAGTGCAATGGGCAAATTTGAGCGAAACAGGTCAACCTGTTGATTTTACTTATGCAGCAGAGCAAACAATTCACGCTGTTGTTCACGTAAAAACCGTTTATAAAGTAGAAGAAAATCAGCGCAGACGTCAGCAACCGCAATCGCTTTTGGATTTTTTCTTTGGCGACCCGTTTGATGACCGTGTTTACGTAAATCCTTATCAGCAGCAACCGCGCGAAAGTCGTGCGTCAGGTTCGGGAGTTATAATTTCTGCAGATGGCTACATCGTTACAAATAATCATGTGATTGACAGAGCCTCCGAAGTAGAAATTACATTAAACGATAAAAAAACTTATACTGCAAAAGTTATAGGCGCAGACCCCGCAACAGATGTGGCTTTGCTGAAAATTGATGCCACAAATTTGTCGTATCTCACTTTCGGAAATTCGGATAATGTGAAAATAGGCGAATGGGTTTTGGCTGTTGGAAATCCTTTCGATTTAACATCAACCGTAACGGCGGGAATTGTGAGTGCAAAAGCTCGTAATTTAGGGCAAATATCGCAATCAAATAAAATGGATGTTCAGTCGTTTATACAAACCGATGCTGCCGTAAATATGGGCAACAGCGGCGGCGCGTTGGTAAATACCAATGGCGAATTAATAGGAATAAACACTGCAATTGCTTCAACAACAGGAATGTATGCAGGATATTCGTTTGCCGTACCTTCGCAAATTGCAAAAAAAGTTGTTGACGATTTAAAAGAATATGGAGTTGTGCAACGTGCAATGCTGGGAGTGTATATGGCAGACTTTTCGCCGGAAGCGGCTAAGAAATTTAACATTTCGGCAAAAGAATTTAAAGGCGCAATTGTAACCGAAATTATTAGCGGAAGCGCAGCTGAAATTGCAGGTA
Organism: Prevotellaceae bacterium; assembly: GCA_031289895.1. Taxonomy (GTDB): domain Bacteria; phylum Bacteroidota; class Bacteroidia; order Bacteroidales; family UBA932; genus JAIRKV01. The sequence goes on along the minus strand of JAITOP010000249.1, from coordinate 2,243 downwards.
TCAAACGATATGATATTATCACTCATATCAACAACATAGAAGTGAACAGCGCATCCGATTTGCAAGAACAAATAGCACGCTACAAACCTAACGATAAAATAACGGTTGATGTAATTAGAGACGAAAAAGTGAAACATTTTGACGTGATTTTACGTAATAAGGTTGGTGGAATAAATATAGTAAAGTCGAATGATGAACTTTTTGAATCTCTCGGAGCAACCTTAGAAGAACTGAGTACAAGCGAATTAAACCGATTAGGAATAAAAAACGGAGTACAGGTTAAAACGATAAAAGACGGAAAGTTGCAAAAAGTAGGAATTAGTAAAGGATTTATCATCACACAAATGAATTATACACCTGTAAAAACAGTAGATGATATAAAAGAAATTCTCAATGATGCTACGGGCGGAGTTTTTGTCGAAGGTATTTATACAAACGGAAAACGTGCATATTATGCAATAAATATTGACGAGTAAACAACACAGCAGTAGTTTTATAAAATTAATAATTTGATTTGAGGGTAGATTTTTATCGCCCTCAATGATTTTAAAAACAATTACGAAAAACAATTACGAATTACGAAAAAACAATTACGAAATTACGAATTACGAATTACGAAGAGAAATGAAGAATTACGAAATACGGAATACTGAATACTGAATACTGAGTACGGAATACGGAATACGGAATACAGAATACAATTAGAAAAAAAATAAAAACAAATGAGACAATTAAAAATTACAAAATCAATTACCAATCGCGAAAGTGCGTCGCTGGATAAATATTTACAAGAAATAGGACGCGAAGACCTTATTACTGTTGAACAAGAAGTTGAGCTGGCGCAACGCATTCGTAAAGGCGACCAAGCGGCTTTGGAACAACTTACAAAAGCAAATTTGCGATTTGTAGTTTCTGTGGCTAAACAATATCAAAATCAGGGATTAAGCCTTCCCGACCTTATAAACGAAGGCAATTTAGGGCTGATAAAAGCAGCCGAAAAATTTGATGAAACACGCGGGTTTAAATTTATTTCGTATGCCGTTTGGTGGATTCGCCAATCAATATTGCAGGCTTTGGCTGAACAATCGCGTATTGTACGTTTGCCGCTGAATCAAGTTGGGTCGCTGAATAAAATAAACAAAGCACTTGCAAAATTTGAACAAGAAAACGAACGCAATCCGTCAACCGAAGAATTAGCAGAAATTTTGGATATACCTACCGATAAAGTTTCTGATACAATGCGAGTTTCGGGTCGCCACGTATCTGTTGATGCTCCTTTTGTTGATGGTGAAGATAACAGCCTTTTGGATGTACTTGTAAACAACGATTCGCCAAACGCAGATGTAGGATTAATAAAAGAATCGCTTACAAGCGAAATAGACCGCGCACTTTCGACATTAACAGAACGCGAACGCGATATTATAAAATATTTTTTTGGTATCGGAACGCCGGAATTAACGCTTGAAGAAATAGGCGATAAATTTGACCTTACACGCGAACGTGTACGACAAATAAAAGAAAAAGCAATTCGCCGTTTGCGCCAAAGTTCGCGCAGCAAATTGCTGAAATCGTATTTGGGGTAGTCGTTTTATTAGTCGTAAGTCGTAAGTTATAAGTTATAAGTTATAAGTCGTAAGTCGTTAGTCGTAAGTTATAAGTCGTAAGTCAGGGAAATCCATTTGAAAATTACAAATTACGAATTACGATTGTGTTGAATAGAAAAAATCCCGAAGGGATGTAATTTGCATAACCGTAGGTGGAGCGTAGCGCAACCTACGGACAGAAACGAAACAAACAAAAGTGCGGAGTACAAAAGATTATTAGAATTGCTGCCGCCCACCCGCACGACTTGAAGAATTAAGAATTAAGAATTAAAAATTAAGAATTGAGAAAAAAAACCTTTGTGTATTTTATATCGCACACAAAGGTTTTATTTATAAAATCTATCGTAATTCGTAATTTAGTAATTCGTAATTGATTTAGATTTAGATATTAAATAATAAATTTTTAATGTTATTCCATTTTTCGTTAGGCAGTTTTGTGCCTATAACTTCAACTATATTTCCGGCGCAAAGCGAACCAATTTCACCGCAAATTTCAACAGGCAGTTTTTTCGACATTCCGTACAAAAAGCCTGATGCGTATAAATCGCCTGCACCCGTTGCGTCTATTGCTTTTGCTGAAATAGGTTGTATTTCATAAAACTCATTTCCCTGTTTCACATACGAACCTTCTGCGCCTAT
>JAITOP010000243.1 GCA_031289895.1 Prevotellaceae bacterium | reverse complement strand
ATTCGGGCAATAATCCGCAAAAAATTTTTGATAATTATTGTCCCAAAACACTGATAATCGACTCATCTGTACAAGCATGGCAAGCCCGCCGCTGGATTGCCGAAGCCGAAAACCGAAATGTAAATTGTCATTATGTGAACGAAAAAGGAGCTTTTGTTTGGAAGGAATGAAAAACAATTACTAATTAACAATTACTAATTACGATTTTTTAGTTAGTCGTAAGTTGTAAGTTATAAGTCGTAAGTTGTAAGTCGTAAGTCGTAAGTTACCCCCAATCGCTACGCTTCATTGGGGGTTATTCAAATTAAGACCTTACGGTCTTTCGCTGATACGGTTTTTGGAGATGAAAAACAAATACCAAAAAAGTCCGAAGGACTTAAATATGAATAACCCCCAATGAAGCGAAGCGATTGGGGGGATTATACCCATGCCCAGGCCCATCGCCATCTAAATTTTTCGATTCCTGTATTCCTGAGGCGAAACCATAAATTTCCGCTTGAAAGCAGTCGAAAAATGCGATTGATGTTCGTAACCCACCGCTTCGGCAATTTCGAAAATAGGTTTATCCGTATCCAAAAGATAGGCGGAAGCAAGATTCATGCGGTAATCGAACAGATAGCCGAAAACGGTAATGCCGAACAGCGTTTTAAATCCGTGTTTCAGCTTACATTCGTTAGTTCCCACCATAAGCGCCAGTTGATGCAGCGATGGCGGCGACAGATATTGACTTTCGATAATTTCCTTAGCCTGAATGAGTTTCTCATTATCTTTCGGCGAATAACAGTTACAGGCTATGCAATCTTTTTGTTCCGTCCGTTGCAAAAACAACGACAGTATTTCAAGAACTTTGGCATCTAAATACATAGGCGCTGCATTTCCAACATTTTTATAGTTCATTATATCGTTTAATGCTCTGCTTATAGCCGGACAAAATCGTATATTATCATGAAAAAACCGCGACAAACGGTGATGAGTATGTCGGTCAACAATATCGCCAAGCAAAGACGGATACGCAGCGGCGATTTTTTCAAGATACTCAGCCGACAACATAATATCCAGCATCCTCACCTGTTCATTTTTCTTAAAACACGAATACGAATTGATATTATTGTAGGATATTAAATTCGGCTGTCCGCTTTGCCTGCGCTCTTCACGCGACATCGGGTCGTAAAAATAAGCAACATTATCTTGCAACGCCGCGCAAAACCAAAGAACGTCATTCGTTTCGGTGTACGAATATACTTTGATATCTTCGCGACAGCACACGTTGCCGTCCATGATAGAAAAATGCGGCATCTTTATTTCTGTAAATGAAGCCTTTACATAACAATTATCAATCACCATACGGCTTTCTTCCAATCCGTTATGCTCCGACAACGAAGGTCGCGGAATATAAAACATCTCATTTAAATCAGTATCAATTAAAGTCATATAAAAAGTATTTTTTAATAAAACACAAAGGTATAGGGATGTAAAAAACCGTACAATCCCTATTTTTAGGTAAAAAACGATGAATTTATAGCAATATTTCAAAATTATTCCTTTATGTTAAAACGATTTTCCTTTTCGCGTAAACAAAAAACAGAAATACAAGCGTACTTTTGCACAATTAATTATTTTAATAACATTAATATAACTCAAATAAAATGAAGACAATTGGAATTTTTTATGGTTCAACCGCAGGCAACACAGAAAGGATTGCCAAACGGATTGCAACAAAACTCGGAGTTGATACGGCAGACATCTATGATGTAAACGCTGCCAAAGCTAACGATTTAAGTAAGTATGATGTACTGCTGTTTGGCAGTTCTACGTGGGGATTAGGCGATTTGCAGGACGACTGGGAAGGTTTTGTGCAAACAGTCGAAACAGCCGATTTATCGGGCAAAAAAACAGCATTATTCGGATGCGGCGATTCGGCATCTTATCCTGATTCGTTTTGCGAGGCTTTGGCTAAGATATACACGGCAATCAAAGATAAAACAACAGTAATCGGATTGACCGAAACCGCCGGATACTCTTTCGATGCTTCCGAAGCCATTGTCGGCGACAGATTTGTTGGGCTTCCGCTCGACGAAGATAACGAAAGTAACCTCACAGAAGAGCGCATAGACAATTGGATTGCTCAACTTAAAAACGAATGGTAATTATGGAAAATATGCACATATATACTTGCAGCACCTGTTCAAAAATTCATGTTGAGATAGGAAACACCATTATCCATTTTGCAACTCCCGAAAAATTGAAAACATACCTTGTATATCTTGAATCTATTGATGTAAAATATTATTCGGAGATAAACAGAAAAAGAGGATTATCCAAAGAAATTTTTCTGCAAATAACAAACGAAAGTTCTTTGGCATTTACTGTGTCAGAGTTCGAACATTTTAAACACGTAATTTTCGATTATCTTACAGGTACAGAGGCGTTTATTAAAACAGCGGTTTTTCAATCTGCTTTTTTAAATTAATTCCTAACTCCATTATATTTTAGAGCATTAATACACTTATCGCGCTTATTAATAGCGATATAATTAAAATCACAGACTATCTTAATCAGGTAGTCTGTAATTTTATCATAATTTGCTCATTTTTAGTTGTATATTGAAAATATACTGCGCTCGGACTGATTTATCAACAAAAAATAAATAAGATATAAAAGATGAAATGAATCCGTCAGGATTCAAATGTTGGTAGAAAACGAATGTCCACACCACCTCCAACCCCGAATAGGGTCGAACAATGAGGGTATTTGTACATTTCTATCAACAGACAATCCCTAACCGATTTTTTGCCATCTTTTATAATTTGTTTATTTTTCATTCATAAAGAAGTTAAGAAGTTAGAAAAAAGCAGTCAATTTATAACTCTTAACTCTTAATTCTTAATTCTTAATTCTTAATTCTTAATTTTTAATTTTTAATTCTCCTGCGGCGTGGAATATAAAGATTTATAATCCTATTTGATAAGATTCAAAATAAAAATGTAATTTTGCGAGAAAAAAGATAATGAACATTTTTCGGATTATAAATCCTTATATTCAAAACATTCGGATTGCAAATCCGAATGGACGGGAACAAAAGATTATTAGAAACAATAAAAGGACTATTTATGACATTAGGACAATCCCCAATGTCATAAAATGTCCCTAAAAGTTCCAAGAAAAAACCC
>JAITOP010000192.1 GCA_031289895.1 Prevotellaceae bacterium | reverse complement strand
ATTTCGGTTTTCGGCTTCGGCAATCCAGCGGCGGGCTTGCCATGCTTGTACAGATGAGTCGATTATCAGTGTTTTGGGACAATAATTATCAAAAATTTTTTGCGGATTATTGCCCGAATTTTTATTTATAATTAAAAAATCAATATCAAACGGCTTTTGCCAGCGAAAATCATCGTTTTCTGTTGCTATTTTCACCGATTTTTTATTAAACCAAATAATGTTTTTGTACGACTGTATTACGTTTGACGTTTGAATATCGTCGGAAAGCAAAAATGTTTCAACGCGCTTTATTCCAAGTTTTATAAAATTGTTTTGTGTGTTAAATTCAAAATCGTTGTCTTTGTTTTCAACATCGCGTATGTTTGCGGAATTTTGTCCTGCAACAAAACTTATATACGACGAGCCTCGCGTGCGATAAACAATAATTTGTTTTTGAGTTTTATTTTCGATTTTATGATACGAATTTATGCCTGAAAATATAATAATACAAGCGAGCAAGGCAAATATAATTTTTCGGTTTTTAAATTCAATATAAAACGCTAAAAGTATAATAGCAACAATGGCTACAGCGATTTGAGGCGTGCTTATATAAATATTTTCGGAAAGCGAATACGGTAATATTTCAACATGTTTTGTAACCTCATTTGCTGCCGAAACGCAAATATCCAAAAATGTTCCAACCAATGTTCCAATCACAGGAATCCATGATAGCATAAGGGTTGCAGCAACAGTAAACATTATCACTGTAACTAACGGAATTATTAAAATATTTGTAATTATAAAATAATTTGGGAAAACATGAAAATAAAATATTGATATTACCGAAGTGCCTATTTGCGCTGTAATTGAAACTGTTGCAAGAGCAAAAATGTAATTCAGAATTTTGTTGCGTATGTAAATAGTTTTATACAGCAAAGGCTGAAAATAAACTATCGCAATAACCGCACAATACGACAACTGAAATCCGACTTCAAAAATATTGTAAGGATTTATAATCAGCAAAAACAGTGCTGATGCCGCTAACGAATTGTAAATGTTAACTTTTCTGCCAAACGCATCGCCAAACAACACAAACGAAAACATTACGCAAGCGCGACAAACCGAAGGCGAAAATGCAGCCAGCGAAGCATACATCCAAAGTCCGACGAAAATTGCGATTGCCCGAATAAGTTTTCCAAATCGCCGTTTGCCCGTGAGGCGCAGCAAGAAAAACAAAACCGCATAAACCAATCCCACGTGCAAACCGCTAACCGCAAGAACGTGCATTGCGCCCGCCGCGCTGTACGAATCGATAAGTTCTTCGCTCAGCAATTGCTTGTCGCCAATAATTAACGCGCGAAGAACAGCAAAATTATCGTCGTTTATTCCTATTTTTTCAAAGCAATCGAACATTGCGGTTTGAATATTCAAAACTGCTTTGCGAAACCATAAATTTTCATGTCGCACTTTTTTATAATTACCGTCAGATATAAAGGCAGTTGCAAAAAATTTTCGCCGTGCAAGATAATATGAATAATCAAATTCTTCGGGATTTTTGGGCGGCGGATTTGCCAAAAATTTTGCATTCAACAGCAAAACATCGCCAAGTTGTAAAGTATTGGAAATGCTATCGGTAAGCACATAAATAAAAACATTTTCGTTTGTTGCAATCCAATTTTTAGAACTGTCGCTATACGATTTTATTTGTAACGTCAATTTGGTAAATTGGACGTCAACATCCGGATTATCAATGACAATACCGCTAAAAAATGTTTGTTTGTCAAGCAATAATGTTGTTTGATGCTGGCGATTTTTCATTATACCTGCGCCCAACAAAAATAAATTACAAAATATAAGAAATCCCCACAACCAGCGATATTTATACGATTTACCCAATTTCAAAAAAAACAACAAAAAGAAAAAAAACAGCAAAACAAATGTAAGATACGAAAAATCAATTGTTTGTTTAAAAATTAATTCTTCGGCAATAATTCCGCACAAAAACGGAATAATCAATCGCACAAACGGCAAACGACGAATATATTCTATAAAATCTACCGAATACTCCATAAGCATATTTTTGGTAGCGCAAAGTTGTGTGTTTTTGGTGAATAATCAAAATACAAACGAAAATATTTTTTACATATTTGCACTCTTATATACTATAAATAAACATTATTTCATATTTTGAGTTCCCAAGCATATTTTAAAAAATCACGCAGAGCCTACATTTAGTGCAAACTCTGCGTAACCAAAGACAAATTACTTTTAATTCTAAAAACATTATGAAGGTAACTAACCTAAAAATTTAATTATTAATAAAAACAACAAAAATTTTCAATTTCATAAAAAATTTATTCTGCTTTTATCCAAATAGCCGTTCCGCCGCCTGATGCAAGATTTAAATCTATTACCGTAGTCGCATCTATTTCCTGTTCTTCAATTATTATTGCATACGGATTTGTTTTCCAATCGGCATCGGGAGCATCTTTGAATATTTTTGCTTTATACTTTTTTCCATCTTCTAAAAACGAAAAATCGACTTTTACGTTACGTGCCGCTGCATTCGTGATTGCACCCATGAACCAGTCATTTGAATATTTATCCTTACGTACCGTTACAACATACTCGCCTATTTTGCCATCTTTTATTATTGTTTTAGCCCAATCGACAGGTACAGCACTAATAAATTCAAATGCAGAGTTCCCGTTATAATTTTCAGGCAAATCCGAAGCCATTTGCAAAGGACTGTAAATCACAACATACAAAGCCAATTGTTTTGCTATAGTTGTTTGTACTCTTGTTTGCGGATTAACAGGATTTGTAAAATTGAAAGTTCCGAAAGTAAAATCAACAGAACCAGCCAAACCGCGCGTAAACGGAACAATACAGGTATGCTCAGGAGGATTGCCTCCATCTTTCGACCAAGCATCATATTCTTGTCCACGAACGCCTTCCTGAGCCATTAAATTTGGATATGTACGCTGTAAACCTGTGGGCATCACCGGTTCATGATTATCAATCATAATTTGGTAACGTGCCGCTGTTTCGATAACTTTACGATAATGCCGCACGCCATATTGGCTGCTATGACGTTCTTTTCCATCCAAAAATCGGGCTACATAACCTGTTTTTACAGTATTTACTCCGTATTTCTTATAAAATGTAAAAGCATCTTCCAATTGATTTTCGTAATTAATTGTTGCTCCGCCTGTTTCGTTATGTCCAATAAGTTCAACACCTTTTTTTGCTGCATAATCTGTAATTTTCTTTATATCAAAATCGGGATAAGGTTTGGTAAAACTAAATTGTTCGCCATGACCGGACCATGTGCCATCCCAGCCGTAATTCCATCCTTCAACCAAAACTCCCTGTACATTATTTGCAGCGGCAAAATCAATGAATGACAATACGTTATTTGTATTTGCGCCGTGTTTTGCTCCTTGCGACCATGTGCTTTTTTCCATGTGCATTTCCCACCAAATTCCTATATATTTTGCGGGTTTTATCCAATCTGTGTTTTCAATTTTGCATGGTTCGTTTAAGTTGAGCATAATCCGCGAATTTACCAAAGCGTTCAAATTGTCAGCTAAAATAATTGTGCGCCAAGGCGTTGCAAATGGTGCGCGAGTATATACTTTCACTCCTGTTGACCACGGCGTTAATTCGGCTTTTAATGTGGTTGAATTATTTTTTGGATATAAATTCATTGCGGCATAGTCAGTTAGATTTGCTTCGTGAATTGTTATATAATGCCCGTTGCCTGTTTCAATTGTTAAAGGCGTGCTTACCGTATCATTTATTTTACTGACAGGTAGTTTTTTATAAAGATTTTCGTAATATTCACCTTTATAAGCGTTGATATGCCAAGCCTGTGAATCTTCGGTCAAAGCAAACTCTGTTAATTCATCAATAATCTCAAAATCTGTAAGATTCGGTTGTTCGGGAAAAACATATCGAAAACCTACGCCATCATCAAACACGCGAAAAATAATAGTCAATAAACGTTGTTCACCCTTAGATTCCTGTAATTCAACAGTTAGTTCGTTGTAATGATTACGTACTAAAATTTCTTCGCCCCAAGTTTGTTCCCAAGTTTCGTCAAACGAAGATTCTGATGTGTTTTTTATTACAAAATTGCCGTTTAATGCGGTTTTTCCATTCAATTCAAATCCAAGTTGCGAAAAATCAATAATTTGCTCATTATTTTTTACAATTCGGTAATAAGGTTTCCCATCTTTTAGTTCAAATTCTGCAAAAATATTTCCATCGGGCGACGAAACAATAATTTCTTTACTGTTGTTGCTGCAAGCTGCAATAATAATTGTCAATATAATTATAAATATTAATTTGATTCTTTTCATCACTCAATTTATTTAATTATCAATTTTTTGTAACAATTCTACTGCTTTATCAACTTGCAATGAAACAAGGTGATAGAATATCTGGTCTAACTTTTTATTGATTTCTTTATCGTTTTTAAATTCTTTTCGATAGTCAAAAAGTTTACGTATTAATGTTAACTGACTTTCGGAATAACTTACGCCTGCAAATGTTTGCGTGCTTTTAAGAAAATCGTATCCAAATTCCAATGTGGGTTCAATCATAGTGCCTTCGCCAAAATCGTTCCAAGTAATGAGTTGCAGAAAGTTCATATTTTCTTGTTTTGCCATGTTCAGAAGATTTTTGTATAAATTACCGTTTTCGTAATCTAAATCAAACAGATGCGAACCGCCACCACCTTGTGCATAATAATCACGAAACCCCGGATATGCGCCGCCGAAAAATACAGAAAAATCATTTTTTTTCTGGTATTGCACAGCAGGTGTCTGATTTCCAAAAACCCACATATATTCGCCGTTGGCATTTGCTCCTGCCAAATTAGAATGTTCGTACAAAGCAAGATATGTAGGTTTATTGCTAAGTATGCTGAAAACCCGCGTCCAGTCTGCTTCGGCTTGCAAAATAACAGGTCCGAATATCAGCAATAAAGGTTGTCCGTTAACTTTTATATAATAATCTTTATTGAAATAATTGGTTTGCAAATGCCGCATATCTTGCTGTGCCTGATAAATTTGCGCCTCGCGGTCGCCTTGCAAAAAACGGTCTTCATATACAAATGCAAATTCCAAACCTACTTTTTCAATAGCCTTGAAAAGCGCTTCGGCATTTTTGTTTATCGAAGGCAAATCGTTGTAATTGCTTATCCCATACCAATCTACCAAAACGCCATCGATTCCCGAATATTTCATTAGCAATAAATGATATTCCAAAACATCCGCATCGCTTGAAGCATAAGGTCCAATCGAAGGATAATACCACGCTGCAATTTCGCGTTTGCCATTAGTAATATTATCGGGATTTTTATTAGCCATTGTCCAATGCCATCCCCATTTTCCGTCGGGAGATGTTTCTTTTGTTTCAAACCAAGGCATATAATGTGCATATATTTTCATTCCGTTGGTTTTTTGCACGGCAAGGGGATTAAACGGCGTAACTACAAATGTTTGAGTAGGTTCATCGTTGTTGCTGCTGCTGCAATTGCTCAAAAAAGGCATTGTTGTTATCAATATTAAACAAAAAAAATACTTCATGTTTTTTATAATTTTTCGTTTATAAAAACAGGGTTGTAAATATATGTAACATAAGATTATACACAACCCTGTTTATGTTTATTTTTTAATAATATCCCTCATTTTGCACAAGTTTATTATTCTTTGCCATTTCCTGACTTGGAATAGGGAATATTTTTGTATGCTTGTCGGCAGGGTCGGCTGGTTTTTCCCACCATGCGTTAAAGAAATCGCCAAAACGAATATTATCAGTACGGCGATGGTCTTCAAATACAAATTCGCGCCGCAGTTCTTCGTTTATAAAATTCAAATCGATAGCGGCTGGAGTAGTAAGCCCTGCACGATTGCGAATTTGTTCAACATACGCACGAGCCTGAGCTGCTGCTCCCAAACGTACATAACATTCTGCCTGCATCAATAATACTTCGGCATAACGCATGATAACCAAATCGTGGTCGCGTTCCCATGTTTCGCCTGCTTTTACTTCGTATTTATATAAACGAGCGCCTTCATTTTGCAAAGCATCTAATACATTTACAACATCTTCGGTGTAAACTAAGGGTTGATTTCCTCCGTTGCCGGGCATGATAATCGGCGAATTTGTACGTAAATCTATTTGCGCTCCAATACATAGTGATTTACGGCGAACATCATTATTTTCAAATGCCGAGTAAAGACCCGGTTGCGCGCACATTCCGTTACCGCTCCATTGCCAGTTGCCGGCAGCCGAAATTGCCCATTTTTGCTCGTAATGCAATGACATCGAAGTCATATAATTTCCCAAAGTTCCTGCTTTGCTGTCGTAAGGTATGGCAAAAATTATTTCGCTTGAAACTTCGTTATTTGTAAGGAAATTTGTGAAATAATCTGATTCAAGTTGCCCTGATATTTTACTGCAGGCATCCAAACAATCCTGCCAGCGAGCCGTTCCTGTGTAAACTTCGGCATTCAAATACAATCGCGCAAGCAAGCAATTTGCTGCATTTTGTGTCATTCGTCCGTAGCCGCTCACAGGCAGCAAGTTAACAACATCAAGTAATTCGTTTTCGACAAATGCAAATACATCGGCGCGACTTGAATTTGTGGGCAGTTCCAAATCTTCGTAATTTGTTGTAATAGGCACATTTCCATACATATCGAGCAAACGGGAATAATAATAAGCGCGTATTGCGCGAAGTTCGGCAAATATTTTTTCTTTTGCTTCGTCAGTCAGCGGCGATTTTTCGGTTTGATAAATTACTGCATTTACCGATGAAATTCCCGAATAACAATAAACCCAGCCGCTTAAAACAGCCGTGTTGTTAGGAGTCCATGTATGGCGTTGCAATTCTATATACCGACCGCCATCGCCCCAATCTCCGCCAATGCGGGTAGGCACAACACATTCGTCGGAAGTAATTGCCGACAGAAAAAATACGTATTCGCTGCAAGGATAGGCATTTACGCCACCGCTGTTATTTCCTCTCAGCGAAGCATAAGCACGTCCTACAATTGTTTCTATTTCTCCTTCGGTTAAGCCGTATTCGGATGTTGTTACTCTGTCGTAAAGTTTTTCCGAAAGGTCGGTACATGCGCCCGAAACAAGGAGAATCATTAATGATATTATAATTGATTTTATTTTCATAATCTTATTTTATTAAATGTTTAGAATGAAATACTTACACCAATCGAGAATGTTCTCGGACGTGGATAATAATTTACATTGTCGCCCGACGATGTTGACAGTGATTTGTCAATACCCGGCGTTGATAATCCGCTAATGCCTACTTCGGGGTCGATGCCGCTGTAACCGGTTAATACAAACAGGTTTTCGGCTGTCAGATAGCAGCGAAGGTTGTTGATTCCTATTTTGTTTAACGCCGATGCAGAAAAAGTGTAGCCCAGCGTTACTCCCTGAAGACGCAAAAACGAAGCGTTTTCTATCCAATAACTTGAATATGTTACGTTATCGTTTATTCCGCTTGTTAAATACGAATCCAGAACATTATAGCTGGGAGCGCGTCCGGCATAACTTATGTTCATGGCTTGTGCGTTCAGTACTTTTTGTCCGAACATTCCGTAAGCAGAAATATTCAAATCAAAATTACGATATCTGAAATCAAGTGCCAATCCGAGAGTTAAATCGGGTTGAATATCGCCAAGAATTTCGGGTGCGCCATTGTTTGCAAGAATAAATTTTCCGTTTTCATCAATACCTGTACAGCGAGGTCCATAGAAAGTTCCAACGGGATATCCTTCTTTAATAATTTGAGAATATACGCCCGACAAACCTGTTAAACCATGCAGCAAACCCGATTGAACCGCATCTGTTTGATAAATATCATTAGATAATTTCAATATTTTTTGTTTGTTGTGAGCCAATGTTAAAGTGCCATCTACCGAAAAATCATTTGTTTTGTAAATATTTGAATTAAGGGTTAATTCAATACCTGTATTGCTTAAATCGCCTACGTTAGCCAAAATTGTAGGATAAAGATAAGGCGGCATCGGAACGCTGTAAGTGTATAGTAAATCGCTGGTTTTCTTGTAATACCAGTCGATAGTTGCATTTATCCGGTGAAACAGAGTAAAATCAACGCCTATGTTTGTTTGCGATGTTGATTCCCATTTCAAATCGGGATTTGGATTTTGCGTAACTCCATACGATTGTTTCCAAACTCCTGCTGTAGCATCGTAATATGCTGCTCCGCCCGAAGTTCCCATTAATGCCAACGATTTATATTCGCCTATTCCTTCTTGATTTCCCGTAACTCCAAATCCTGCACGAAGTTTCAGGTTAGATAAATAATCTTTTGTTGATTCCATAAACTTCTCGTCGGATATTTTCCACGCTGCCGATATTGATGGGTAAAGTCCTCTTTTGCTGTTTTTTCCAAAGCGGGAAGAACCGTCGAGACGAAGTGTTGCGGTAAACAAATATTTATTGTCGAAACTATAATTTGCACGTCCGAAGAACGATATTAAACGGGAATTTCCTTTGTAAGAATAAACATCGCCGATACGAAAATCCTGTCCTGCCGCCAGATTATTGTAAATAAAAGCATCGGTATCAAAACCTCTGCGTTCTGCACCCGAACCTTCGTAAGTATTTGTCAAAAAAGAATATCCGAACATTGCATTAAAGCGATGTTTATCGGCAAATGTGTGTTCGTATGTCAAATAAGATTCAAATTGTTTATTTGTATAATCGGCAATTGTTTTACTTCCGTAGCCTTTGTCGGTAAGCCCCGAAAAAGCATAAGTGGGACGATAAAAACGACCTTGATTTGAATTGTATTCATACGAAATATTGGCTGTTGCTTTTAGTCCATCTATAATCTCAACTTCGGCTTTAATGTATCCTAACAATCGTTTGCGCGAACTGTCGTCATTACGGTTGTTTTGTAATTCTACGGGATTGTTGTTGTTTGTTCCGCCTATTTGAGTATATTCTCCGTTTTGTTTTACAGGAACTGTTGGGTTGAGAGTATAAGCACGGTCGAAAATTCCGTATTCAATACCTGTCCATTTGTCGGTATTTGCGTGCAGGCTAAATTCTACTTTCAGTTTTTTATTAAATCCGTATTGATAACCGGTAATGCTTCCGCCAACACGTTGCAAAAAACTATTTATAATTACGCCTTGATTGTCCAAATAATTTATTGAAGCCCGAAAACCTCCTGTTTCTGTTCCCGACGAAAAAGCAAGAGTGTGAGAATGAGAAACGGCTGTTTGTTCCAATTCCTTTTGCCAATCGGTATTACCGCCAAAATCTATTGCCGATGTAATATTGTTTTCACGCACATATTGTCGCCATTGGTCGGCTGATAGCAAATCAAGATTTTTTGCTACCGAACCTATCGCAACATATCCGTTGTAACTTATGCTTCCGCCTTTTTTCTCACGATTGGTTGTTATAATAATAACACCATTTGCGCCACGAGAGCCAAAAATAGCCGCTGCCGAAGCATCTTTCAAAACATCGAATGAAAGAATTTCGCCGGGCTGAATTGTATTAATATCAACACCTTGAATACCATCAACAACAAACAAGGGGCTGTTACTTGCCGACAGCGAAGTGCCGCCGCGCAAACGTACAGATGCACCTGACGCAGGGTCGCCGCTGCCTTGTGTAACCGTCAAACCGGCTATTTTGCCTTGCAATAATTGTTCGGTAGATGAAATTATACCTTTTTTAAAATCTGCTG
>JAITOP010000173.1 GCA_031289895.1 Prevotellaceae bacterium | reverse complement strand
AATACTAACAAACTGATAATAAAATAATACAATGTAAAAAATACATTTTTTAAGGCTTTTATTGGCGCAAAGATATAAAATATTTTTTACAAGTGAAAACCGACTTTATTCGGACTGTTATTTTTAAATATTAAAATATCTTTACAAATGTAATGTTGGTGAAGTTACATTTGTAAACAAATTAAAAAAAAACAATAAATTTTGTACGCAATATTTGCATTATTTTATGGTAAAAAAACATAGGTGATGATTATCTAAATCACTTGCGTGAAGAAGATGATGAAAAAAAATGTTATCGTAATCGTGCGATTTTTATTTTCAGCATTATTTCGTGTGTATTTTTCGTGTGTATTCCTATTTTGCCAATGTTATAATCGAATGAATATCCTAATCGCAAAAAGCTAAATAAATTTAATCCTACCATCGCCACTATTGATTCGGACTCTAATTTTTCATCGCATCTGTAACCTGCTCCTATCCACATTCTGCTGCGATAAAATAAAATCGCATTTGATTCTATATGTGTAGATTTTTTGCTGTTTTGAGCAAATACTGTAGCTGAAAAACTAACATTATTTTGACGAGGAAAATTATATCTTAAATATCCGTAAAAATGTTGCCCAAAATCAATATTATGCGCATTATTGGCTCGTTTATTCAAGTGTTTCACCGAAAATCCTGCCTGAAAACGTTCTGTATTATATTCTAATCCGAAATCAAAATCGGCTTTCCACTTAGATTCCAATTCTGTCGGCACTGTATTTCCCGGTTCTTGTACTACCGCATCACTCCATTTTATGGTTTTGTCCACCAAGCCTGCGCTCAATCCCAATGATAAACGTGCTTTTTCATCATTTAAAAAAACATGATACGAATATGTCAATTTACATTGTACATCATGTTCTAATCCCAATTGGTCTTTAAAAATCATTATTCCAAATCCGAATTTACACGATGGAACATATACGTTTGCAGATGTAGATATAGTTCTAATTCCACCCCAAGTTTGCCATTGGTCGCGCCAATGCCCATAAACATTAATATCTCCCGATATATCTATTGATGCAGGGTTGTATAATGAGCGATTGAATATGTGCTGACTCATTTGTATATCCGTTTGGCTATGTCCCAGCACAGGAAATAGCAATACCAATAATGTTACGATTCCTTTAATTTTCATAGTTCTTTCCTCTTTATTTTAATTTAATTTATAATAATTTTTTATGTCGTTTTTTCTATATATGGCTACGCCCTGTCTGATTTAAGACATATTTTGTTTTAGACTGAGATTTTTCTCATTCTTAACGTTGATTTTTAATGATAGTTCTAATGTTTATGTTGTGCCGCCAAAATAAAGTAAAAAATTTCCAAACTATATTTTATAGCCTCGCACAACAAGAAAATATTGTAAACTTTCGTTTCTTTTTTTGATTTTTAACAAGAATTTTTACGAGTAAATTTATCTCTTTTCGATATGATTATCAGAGATTGTGTAAAACAAAAGATTTAATTATTTTAAGTTTACGGATGCAAAGTAAATGATTATTTTGCAAATAGACTAATTTTTAAAATCGATTAACTTTTAAAACCTCTGTATCCCTTTATTTACGTAGTTTTAGAATTGCTGAATGTAAAATTTAGTTAAAAAAATTACATTTTGAAATGGATTTTTAATGAAAACAAAAAATCAATTTATTCGCCGTCTTCGTGATGTTTTTGAATTTTTTCAACTCCCGAAACCGTAATTACAATCTCGCCTTTGGGAGGTTTTTCTGAAAAATGTTCGATTAATTGCTGCAATGTTCCGCGAATATTTTCTTCGTGCAGCTTAGTAATTTCGCGCGATACGCAGGCTTTTCGGCTGCTTCCGAAAACTTCGGCAAACTGCAGCAATGTCTTCGTCAACCTAAACGGCGATTCGTAAAAAACCATTGTACGCTCTTCGTTTGCAAGCTGCTCCAAACGCTTTTGCCGTCCTTTTTTTTGAGGTAAAAAACCTTCAAACACAAATTTATCGCAAGGCAAACCTGAATTTACAAGTGCCGGCACAAATGCAGTTGCACCGGGCAAACATTCCACTTCAATATTATTTTCAATACAAGTGCGCACAAGCAAAAATCCGGGGTCTGAAATTCCGGGAGTTCCGGCATCCGAAACCAACGCCACGCTTTGCCCTTCGGCAATACGTTGTGTAATTTGTTCAACAGTTTTATGCTCGTTGAATTTATGATGCGAAAACATTTTTTTTTCGATGCTGTAATGTTTAAGCAAAAACGAGGTTGTGCGCGTATCTTCGGCAAGAATTATATCAACTTCGCTAAGAATTTTTACGGCGCGAAAAGTTATATCGCCCAAATTTCCTATCGGCGTAGGAATGAGGTACAGCTTAGGCTGCACAGTATTGTTTGCATTATTTTGTTTTACATTCCTGCCGTTTTGCATTTTATCTGAATTTGCATTTTATTTTTACATAAATCGGCGGCGAACGAGCGTCATAAAGTGCTTTGCAACAGGATTACTTGATGCCCACGAAAAATTTTCCTGTATATAAATCATCGCATCTTCAAACGAATTCATTGCATTTACTGTGTCGATTGTTGTATTAAATTTTTGAGAATTTCCGCCGAATAATTCTTTAGAAAATAAAAATTTATCGTTCAAACCTATTCCTTTGCTCAAATTTTCGATAGGCGTAAGCAAAACATCGTCTTTTCCGTTGAAATCATCTGATAAAAAACGTTTGGTTTTTTGTAACGATTCGCCTAAAGTGGCGGTACGGGTTTGTGTCGAATCTGTATTTTCGGGCGCAGTGTAGATGGGCGGTTCTTCTTGTTTTTGCTCAGGTTTTACAATGTTCGGCACAATTTCTTCTTGCTTTTCATTTTCCGGTTTTTCTTGTTTTTCATTTTCCGGTTTTTCCGGTTTTTCAGTTTCCGGTTTTTCTTCATTTTCCGCAATTACGATTTCATTTTTTTCGCAATCAGGCGTTTCGTTAACAGGTTTTACACATAAATTTTCGTAGATATGCGCAAGATAATCTTTAACAATTTTTTTTTCTATTTCGGAAACATTTTCAAGGTTTTTCCAGTCCTCAACAATCTCTTTTATGCGAGAAATTTCCGATAAAATTTTTTCGATATAATTCATAATTTATAAATTTTAAGTCAGCTCAAAAAATAATTTGTTCACAACTTTTCTATATTTTTGTCTGCTGTGTTTGATGTTTTTAATAATTTTGTTTGCAAATAATCGCACAAAAGTAATCAAATGTTTTTAGAAAATACAAATACTACCGGACGAATTGAAGTTATAGTAGGTTCGATGTTTTCGGGTAAAACCGAAGAACTTATACGGCGTCTTAAACGCGCGCGAATTGCAAATCAGAAAGTTGAGATTTTTAAACCGCAAATTGACGTAAGATATGCGGAAGATAAAGTTGTATCGCACGATGCCAACGAAATTCAATCAACACCTGTAACTTCATCAGGAAATATTCTTTTGTATTGCACAGATGTTGAAGTTGTTGGAATTGATGAAGCGCAATTTTTCGATATGGGTTTGGTTGACGTTTGCAATAAACTTGCTAATCGCGGCATTCGTGTTATTATTGCAGGTTTAGATATGGATTATTTGGGAAATCCTTTCGGACCAATTCCAAATTTACTCGCAACTGCCGAATATGTAACCAAAGTACACGCAATTTGTCAACGTTGCGGCGGGCTTGCGCATCATTCGCATCGACTGATTTCTAATGAAAAACTTGTTGTGCTTGGCGAACAGGATTTGTACGAACCGCTTTGCCGGTATTGCTATAATCAGGAACGAAGCACAAAAAAATGAACATCAATTTCATACTGAATAAAAAATTTTTTACAATTTATTTATAACACAAATTATTATTTACAAAATTCAATAATCAACTATGCAATTTACAATCACACAAGGAATTAACGGTTGCACATTAATTTACAGCAATGCAAATAAAAATTTTGATTTAACCGCTGCTGCAAAAATTTTTAAACATTTTCCGAAAAACAAAAAACAAACAATAATTTTATCGGATTTAAATTTGATAAACGATGAAATTAATTACGAAAAAAATAAAATTCGGCTTATTGCAATCGGCAAAAACAATAAAATAAAAAACAACATAAATATAGATTTTTATGATAATGTCGCCGATTTGATAGAAAAAATTGATACAAAAAAACCAAATGCCGATGGAAAATTTTTTAATAACGAAAATATTTTAATTGCAGGAAATTCAGAACTGATACCGATTGCAGAACGTTTGGAATTAAAATCACGACCAACAAAATTTGAAATTAATCTTGATTCGTTAGCTTACAATATCAATTATTTTCGCAAAAAACTTAAATCCGAAACCAAAATGATGTGTATGGTAAAAGCAAATTCTTATGGAATCGGTGATTATGAAGTTGCCTGTTTGATGCAAATGATAGGTGTTGATTATCTTGGAGTTGCAGCAACAGACGAAGGCGTTGTACTGAGAAAATCAGGAATAAAATTGCCGATAATTGTTCTCACTCCCGAAATTGATAATACGGAGTTGATGATTAGATATAATCTTGAACCCGAAATTCATAATTTCCGCTCGCTGCAAGCCTTTGATGCCACATGCAAAAAACTCGAAAAACGCGAATATCCAATTCATATAAAAATAAACAGCGGAATGAACCGGCAAGGTTTTTTAGCCGAGCAAACAGACCAATTAATTGCCTCACTTAAAAAACTTAAACATGTAAAAGTTTGCTCAATATTTACGCATCTTGCCACAGCCGACAACTACGCACTCGAACAACTGAAACGCTTTGATGCGATAAGCGCAAAACTTAAATCGGCGTTCACGCATAAAATTATGAGGCACGCATTAAATTCTATCGGAATCGAAAAATTTCCCGAATATCAATTTGATATGGTGCGGCTTGGAATTGGAATGTACGGAATCAGCGAATTTGCTTATAAAAACACTAAAATTGTCGGAAAATTTACAAGCATTATCACACAAATTGAAGAAATTAAAGCAGGCGAAGCCATTGGCTACGGACGCGAAGGCTCGGTTGAAAAAACACCAAAAACAATTGCGGTAGTTCCTGTTGGTTATGCAGATGGGCTAAATCGCCGTTTAAGTTGCGGCAAAACTTATTTTATGGTTAATAATGCAAAAGCGCCGATAATCGGCAATATTTGCATGGATTTGTGCATGATTGACATTACCGGAATAAAAGCAAAAGAAGGCGACAGAGTCGAAATTTTCGGCGAAAAACCAACAGTTCCTGAAATTGCAAAAACATTAGAAACAATTTCGTACGAAATATTTACAGGTATTGCCGCTCGTGTGAAAAGAATTTACAAAATATCAATTTGAAAAACGCAAATCAATCAATAATTATATCCGAAAATTTCAACTTCTTTTTTGATTTGAAAAATTTTAAAACTATTGATTTTTTATAAATATTCGGCACGTCTGCAACTTTGGATGTCGCCAAAATATATTTGCGTTTTTTATTCAACATTTTTATTGATTTGTAAAAATGAAAATGCGCTTTTATAACTGCCGCAAAATGCGTAAACTTAAAGGAAATCAAGAATATTACTGCCGACAATGAATCTAAAAATAAACGTATTAATATTGTGCGTTTAAATTTATTTTCAGGTAAATTTTTCACAAGCATAAATAAATTATTGCGAAAATTTAAATAAGTTTTTTTAGGATTATCTGTTTTCAGTGTGCCGCCGCCGAGATGAAAAACCTGCGATTGCGGAATACAAACAAGTTCATAACCTGCGTGTTGTATTCGCCAACACAAATCAATTTCTTCCATGTGAGCAAAAAAAGTTTCGTCAAAACCGTTGAGTTCATTATAAATTTTTGAGCGTATAATCATGCACGCGCCGGTTGTCCAAAACACGTTGATTGGCGTGTTGTATTGGTTTTCGTCGGTTTCGAGATTATTTAAAATTCTGCCTCGGCAAAAAGGATATCCATATTTATCAATAAATCCGCCGGAAGCTCCTGCATATTCAAAATGCGTTTTTTGCCGATACGATAATATTTTTGGCATACACGCAGCAACATTATCGTTGGCATTGAGGTGCGAAACCAAAGGTTCAAGCCAATTTTCGGTAACTTCAACATCCGAATTGAGCAATACAAAATATTTTGCATCGACCTGCTTTAATGCGCGATTATAACCTTCGGCAAAACCGTAATTTTTATCAATAATTATCTGCTTTATGTCGGGATATTTTTGCGATAAAAATTCAAGCGAGTCATCAGTCGAACCATTGTCGGCAATTATAATTTTGGCATTTTTGCAAGTTGTATTTTTTACTACCGATGGTAAAAATTCTTCTAAAATTTTTTGTCCGTTCCAATTTAAAATCACAACTGCAACTTCGGTTTCAAAGCTATCTGAATATGTATTTTTATTGTTGTTTTCAGTATTCATTTCATACATTTTGTTGCGTTCGTTTCCAGCGTTTGTGTGTCCACATCCAATATTCTGGCGTTTGTTGTATTATTTTTTCCAAAAATTTTACGTGCATATCGGTTATTTCGTGTTCGGCGGTTTTATTCGGTTCTGTGCAAAGCGGAGTAAAATTTATTTCGTAACAACCGCGTTTTGTTTTTTCCACAGTAGCGTAAAACACAATAGAATCAAAGGCTTTCGACAATCGCTCGGGACCAAGAAAAACAGCTGTTCCTTCGTGATTCAGAAAATTTACAAAATATTTCATCTCATTCGGTTTTGGAAGCTGGTCGGCAATAAGCAGAGTTATTGAGTTTATATTTTTAGATTTATTTGATATTAAATATCGAAAAATATCGCGCATTTCTACAAGTGTTGCGCCAAATTTTCTGCGTAATTTTATAAACCATTTATCCCAATATTTGTTGTGCAAACGCTTGTAAACAGCAATAACTTCGCCATGATTTTTCATGTTTTTTACAACAAAACACGGCATTTCCCAATTTCCATAATGCGCTGTAACAATCACTACGTTTCTGCCATTATCAACGGCATCGGTAACTACCTGTGTATTTATACATTTCAGGTGTTTCTCCATTTTTTTTTCATCGCTTTTATATAAAATAATATATTCGATAAAAATATCAGCCAAATGCCGATAGAATTTTTTTGCAATTATTTTTTTTTCAGCCTTTGTTTTTTCGGGAAATGATTCATTCAGATTTGTATAAACAATCTTGCTACGATAACGCACAACGTAATAAAGAATGTAATAAATAAGGTCGGAAAATATATACAAAACCCTAACAGGCAACAATTTTGCAACGTTGACAAATGCTAACGATATATAGAAAATAACAACTTTCATTCTGCAAAAATACAAAATTCAATTAATAATATCAAACAGACAAATTTTAAATTTAAAATGTAGAATTGGCAATTATTCATTATTATTTTTCATTAATTTTTTTCATTAATTTTTATTTTTAACGATTTTTTATCTGTGTAATCTGTGTGCGTTTCGTTTAATTTTAGTGATAAAAAACAAACATTTATAAAAGATGACAAAAAAACCCGATAGGGTGGGGTGGCATAAATGAATTATATTATTAAAAAAAAATTCCGATTTTGCAGTTTTTTTACTTTCAGACACAACTGCTTATTTATCTCTAATTGTTAATTTCTGCCTCATTTTTACGACACTTGAAATTTCTGCCGCAATGATAATAAAAATTTTAATAGGATGGTGTTTTTTTTTAGGTTTTGCCATTTATGCCACCCCACCGATAGGGATTAGTATGTTGGTAGAAATGTACAAATTCTCCCATTGTTCGACCCCGTACGGGTGGGCTGGCATGAATCGTCTTTTTTAACATATTTTATACCACTCTGATATGAATTTATTGATGATTAAATCACTGAAAATCAATCGTTCAAAAAACAGAGGTGCTAAAAACAGAGAAAAACATCATTCGATTTATGCCTCCCCAGGCTGCGCCCTCGCAATGGCGAACACCGCGCGAAGTACAAATAAAAAAGCACAACTTTTTGGGTTGCGCTTTTTCACAATTTTTTCTATAATTTTTTATTGCAGTGTACCTGCCTCTGC
>JAITOP010000146.1 GCA_031289895.1 Prevotellaceae bacterium | reverse complement strand
TCGCCATATAAATTGTAAAAACGCTTCGTTCATATAGTTATTTTATTACTTAGGGCACAAATTTAGTATTTTTTTTGCATTTATGAGTTTTATTCGCATTTTTTTTATATTTTTGTCGCTCAAAATCGGGGTGTAGCACAGTTGGTAGCGCGCTACGTTCGGGACGTAGAGGTCGGATGTTCGAGTCATCTCACCCCGACAATTTGAAAAACCTTACTGGATAATGGATTGAAGTGATTTGTCATATTAACCAATTTTTACAAATAAATTTTAAAAAATAATTTACGATGTTAACTCTTCCCGACATATTTTTGCAGCGCACAAAAAATATTCTTAACAACGAATTTGACGATTTTATTAATGCTTTGAATGGAGAACCGCTTGTGAGTTTGCGAAAAAATTCCCAAAAAAATACAGATATTAGCGGTTGTGGAAATGTTGCGTGGTGCGACAATGGAATTTATTTGCAGCAACGTGCATCGTTTACTCTCGACCCTGATTTTCATGCCGGAGCATATTATATACAAGAAGCAAGTTCAATGTTTTTGGAGCAAGCGATAAAACAAAATTTTCAAAATAAAAACAAAATCATTGCTTTGGATTTATGCGCTGCTCCCGGAGGAAAATCAACGCATTTACTTTCGCTTTTGCCTGAAAATTCGCTGCTTGTAGCCAATGATGTCATTCGTAGCCGAGCAAAAATTTTGTACGAAAATGTTTTGAAATGGGGATATTCAAATGTAGCCGTAACTGCCAACGACCCAAAAGATTTTTCGCAATTAGAAGATTTTTTTGATTTGATACTTATCGATGCGCCGTGTTCGGGCGAAGGAATGTTTCGTAAAGATAATAAGGCAGTTAGCGAATGGTCGGTTGATAATGTAAAACTTTGCGCCGAACGTCAGCAACGAATATTGGCAGATGCTTGGAAATCGTTAAAATACAACGGTTTGCTTATTTACTGCACCTGCACTTACAACACCGACGAAAACGAAGAAAATGTAAAATGGATGATTGATAATTTTGATGCAAAAAGCGTGCAAGTGAAAACCCAAGCCGAGTGGGGGATTACCGAAAATCTGATTCCCGAAATTTTTTCTTATCGTTTTTATCCGCATAAAACGAAAGGTGAAGGTTTTTGTTTGAGCGTATTGCGCAAAAGCGATAGCAGTACACGGTTTTACGAGAAAAAAGAAAATTATAATCAAAAAAATATTCCTAAAAATTTTGATTTCGTTCGTACATATTTATCGGATTCTGAAAAATATAATTTTGTCATCAGCAACGATGTTGTAAAAGCCGTTTATAAAGAAATCGCCAATGAAATAAATATTGTGTCAAATCGTTTGCGGTGCTTATCTGCGGGCATTACGGCGGGAACAATAAAAGGCAAAAATTTTGTTCCTTCTCATGCGCTTGCAATGTCGGTTGATTTAAATCGCAAAATATTTTCGAAAATTAATGCCGATAGACTTTCTGCACTTAAATTTTTGCATAAAGATAATATTCATTTCAATAGCGAAACTATTGGATATAACCTTGTTTGCTACAATGATAATGTTCTTGGTTGGGTAAAAAATATCGGCAATCGCACTAATAATTTATATCCTCAGGAGTGGCGAATACTTATGGATATTAAGTAAAACGTGGGTTTTGCAAGTTGCGTTTTTTATCGCTGAATATATATTATTTGCTTTGTTTCAAAAAAAACGTTATCAAATATTTTTTGAATATCGTAAACAGATATTTGTTTTTTTGAAATTTTTGTAGCTTTTAATTCTTCGCGCAAATCGCCGCCTTTCAGATAAATAATTCCATTCGGCAACGAATTTTTTCCGTTTGCATTTATTTTATTCCAAACCCACGAAATAAAAGTTGGCAAATCGGTAACGGCTCTACTAACAACAAAATCGAATTTTTGTTTCATTTCTTCGGCGCGAACAGGCATTGCACAAGCATTTTTCAAGTTTAAACTTTCAATTACGGCATTCACAACTTTTATTTTTTTATTTGTCGAATCAACCAAAGTAAATTGCGAATCGGGAAACATTATTGCAAGCGGGATGCCCGGAAATCCGCCGCCTGTGCCGACATCCAAGATTTTTGTATTCGCTGCAAACGATATTATTTTTGCAACAGCAAGCGAGTGCAAAATGTGATGCGTGTAAATATTTTCAATATCTTTTCGCGATATAACATTTATTTGAGCGTTCCAAAAACGGTATAAATCACCAAGTTGCTCGTATTGCGAAATTTGTTGAGCAGTTAAATTCGGAAAATATTTTAAAATTTCATTCATTAGATAATATGTTTTTTTAATATGATTTTTTGTCAATTAATTCAATCAAAGCCGATTTTGCGCGGAATAAAAATGTTTTAACCGTTCCTATGGGCATTTTTAATTCCGAAGCAATTTCTTCATACGAATAATCTTTGAAATAGCGCATTTCTATAAGTTTTTTGTATTTGGGTTTGATTTGCGACAATAATTCCTGCACAAAAATTATTTGTTGTTCGCGAATCATAACTTCTTCGGGGTCTAATGCCGACGACTGAATTGAATCTTCGCCTACAAAAAAATCTTCGTCGTTATCGTTGCTGCTTTCTATGGAAATATGGGTGTTTTTTCGTTTGCGCAGAAAGTCAATACAAGTGTTTCCGGCAATACGAAAAAGCCAAGTGCTGAACGCAAATTTGAAATTATATTGTTC
>JAITOP010000116.1 GCA_031289895.1 Prevotellaceae bacterium | reverse complement strand
GCATGTGCCAATATTATTATATCGGCAAGCAATAAAAATATTAACGACCTTGCTCTTTTCACACCTTAAAAATTATGAAACAAAAGTATAAAAAATATTAGAAAATTGCGTGGTTTTTTAAATAAGTTGTTTCAGATATGACAAATAAACAAATTATAACAGAGACAAAAAAATCCCGTAGGGTGGGGTGGCATAAATGAATTATATTATTAAAAAAATTCCGATTTTGCAGTTTTTTTACTTTCAGACACAACTGCTTATTTATCTCTAATGTTAATTTCTGTCTCTTTTTTACGACACTTGAAATTTATGCCGCAATGATAATAAAAATTTTAATAGGATGGTGTTTTTTTACGGTTTTGCCATTTATGCCACCCTATCCGTAGGGATTATCGTTCGGTAGAAATGATAATACCTCGCCAACACAGCAGTCCGTTAGGACTGTTACCAACAAAATCAGAGGTCGCAAACCTACGGTTTGCGATACGAAAGGTGGTTTTTTTTCTACCAAGCGATGCAAACCTAACGGCTTGCTTTTTGTAAAAAATAATCTTTTATAATTTATTTATTTTTCATCATTTAATCAAAAAGAAAACTCCCTGCAATAAATTCCAAAATCGGCTAAAACATTGAAGGGAATGGCTATTCCCATTGTGTACCATGCGGCATCTTGCGTTTTGTTATATGCCTGAATTATTCGCACTCGATATTTGTTATTTTGTAATTTTATGTAATGTTGTTTTTGTGCGTTATTATTTGGATTTTGCTCTATTAAATTTCTGAAAATATCTTCCGAAAATGTCGGCGACAGTTGATTTTTATAAAATTCCGACAGTTTTTTTTCGTCTATTAAAAATACTCTGGTTGGGAAAAAATAAGTAATATAATCGGCTTGCGATTTGTCGAGCCAGCCGCGAACATTCGGAAATTTGCTGTAAAACTCTATGTATAAATCATTAAAATCTTTCGCTCTGAATTTTTCCGAAATATTTATAATCTTGCTTTTATGCGTAAACGAAACATCAATATCGGCGCGTTGCATGGTCATATCGTCGTTTGTGTTACGATTATAGCGAACTATGTTGGTTGCGCCTAAATGTTTTGTATAAAAATCATCGGCATGGTTGTGATAATTTTGTTCGCGCAACAAGCTTTCGGTAAAATTATGATAATTCATTTTTATTTAAAATTAAAATACAAATTTAGAACAAAATTCTAAATCTGTATAATAATTAATTTGCTAATAGCTAATATATTTTACGACTTACGTTTTATTTCGATTTTTTCGTATGCCTCTATAAAATCGCCTACTTTTACATCATCAAATTTTTCGATGTTAAGTCCGCAATCGTAGCCTGAATTTACTTCTTTCACATCGTCTTTAAAGCGTTTCAGCGAGCCGAGATTGCCTGCATAAACCACTATTCCATCGCGAATTAACCTAACTTTCGACGAGCGTGTTATCTTTCCTTCGCGAACTATTCCGCCGGCAACTGTTCCTACTTTTGCCACTTTAAATGTGTTCAGAACTTCTACAACGGCTGTAATTTCTTCTTTAACTTCGGGTGCAAGCATTCCTTCAATTGCATCTTTTACTTCGTTTATTGCATCGTAAATTACCGAGTACAGTCGTATTTCAATTTTTTCATTTTCAGCAAGTTTGCGTGCTTTTGGACTTGGGCGAACCTGAAATCCTATAATTACGGCATTGGATGCTACTGCCAACAAAACATCCGATTCTGAAATCGCGCCTACCGCTTTGTGTATCACGTTTACCAGAACTTCTTCGGTCGATAATTTCATCATCGAATCGGATAATGCCTCTATTGAGCCGTCAACGTCTGCTTTAATGATTATGTTTAATTCTTTAAAGTTTCCTATCGCAATGCGTCTGCCGATTTCGTCGAGTGTAACGTGCGGCTGCGAGTGTATTCCTTGTATTCTGATAAGTTGTTCGCGTTTTGTTGCTATTTCGCGTGTTTCGCGTTCGTCTTCCAGCACATTGAAAATTTCGCCTGCTGCGGGTGCGCCGTTAAGTCCTAATACTATTACAGGTGAGCTTGGTACAGCTTCTTCTACTCGTTGTCCGCGTTCGTTGAACATTGCTTTGATTTTTCCGCAAGTGCTGCCCGAAAGCATTGAATCGCCAACTTTAAGCGTTCCGCCATGTACCAAAACTGTTGCAACATATCCGCGTCCTTTATCAAGCGATGATTCTATTACAGAGCCGTTTGCCCGTTTATTCGGATTTGCTTTCAGTTCGAGCATATCGGCTTCAAGTAATACTTTTTCAAGTAGTTTGTCAACGTTTATGCCTTTTTTTGCCGATATTTCCTGACATTGATATTTTCCACCCCAATCTTCAACAAGCAAATTCATATTTGCAAGTTGTTCTTTTATTTTCTCGCTGCTGGCGCCGGGTTTATCTATTTTGTTGATTGCAAAAACCATTGGAACTCCGGCAGCTGTTGCGTGATTTATTGCTTCTATCGTTTGCGGCATCACGGCATCGTCGGCGGCGATAATGATAATTGCCACGTCTGTAACTTTTGCTCCGCGCGCGCGCATTGCTGTAAATGCTTCGTGTCCGGGAGTATCAAGAAATGTTATGCGGCGTCCGTTTGCGAGTTTTACTTTGTATGCGCCTATATGCTGGGTTATTCCTCCTGCTTCGCCTGCAATTACATTTGTATTTCTGATGTTATCGAGCAGAGAAGTTTTTCCGTGGTCAACGTGTCCCATAACGGTTACAATCGGCGGACGGGGCAATAAATCTTCGGGAGTATCTTCTTCGGTTTTTATTGCGTCCTGCAAATCTACGCTTACAAATTCTATTTTAAATCCAAATTCTTCGGCTACAAGTACAAGTGCCTCAGCATCTAAACGTTGATTGATAGAAACCATTAAACCTAAGTTCATACAGGCTTCAATAATTTTCACTACCGGCACTTTCATCATGTTTGCAAGTTCGCTTGCGGTAACAAATTCGGTAACTTTCAACGTTGTTTGTTCAAGAATTTGCATTTCTTGTTCTTCGTGCATACGGTTGCTCACGGCTTCGCGTTTTACACGGCGGTGTTTTGATGTTTTTGTTTTTCCTTTATTTTCGGTAAGCCGCGCCAATGTTTCTTTTACCTGACGTTGTACTTCATCATTATCCACTTCGCGCCTAACGGGCGGACGATAATCTTTTTTAATCTTTTTCGGTCTGTCTTTTTTCGCTTGGTCGCCGGGTTTATTTCCGCGTTTTACTTCTACGTCTATTTTTACTTTGTTGCCGTGTACCCGTTCACGCTTGCGTTTTTTGTGATTTTTATTTTCGGTTTTGGGTTTTTCAAACTGAGCAAGGTCAACTTTTTCGCCTATGATAACAGGTCCTGTAAGTTTTTCAACCTTTGTGGGAATAAAATTTTCTTTTTTCTCTTCTCTGCGAGGTTGTTGTTCGGCAGGTTTTTGTTCGTATTGTTTTTTTCCTTGTTCTGTTTTTTGTCCAAAAACTTTATGCACATGCTGATTTTTTCCCTGTTCCGTTTTTTGACCAAAATTTTTATTCACGTGTTGATTTTTGCCTTGTTCTGTTTTTTGCCCGAAATTTTTATTCACGTGTTGATTTTTTCCCTGTTCCGTTTTCTGACCGAAATTTTTATTAACGTGTTGATTTTTTCCTTGTTCCGTTTTTTGTTCGGCAGGTTTGTGGTCAGTATATTGTTGTTGTTGTTGCTGTTTATGTTTATTTCTTTTATGTTTATTTCTTGATTTTTGTTTGTCGGGAATTTCAATTTTTTCAATAATTTTCGGTGGTTGTATTCTTTCTACTTCAATTTTTATTTCCTCAACTTTTTTAACAGGTATTTGTGTTTCTGTCTTTTCTTTTTTGCCTTGATATTCTTGTTTTTCTACTGTTTTTGTTGCATCTTTTTGTTTTTGTTGTTCTTGTGGTTTTTGTCCTTGATATTTTGGTTTTTCTATATTTTTTGGTTCATCTTCTTTCTTTTTTTCTTTTTTATCTTTTGGAGTAAGGTCAATTTTATCAATAACTTTCAGTTTTGGTTTTTCAATCGTTGACATTTTTATCATAATTTCTTTTTCTTCGGGAAGTTCTTCTTGTTCTTCTTGTTTATCTGAGTAGTGTTCGTCAATATTTACAGCCGGTTCTGACGATTTTTTCCTTTGCGGGATAACGCCTTTCGAAACTTCTTTTAGTTTTTTATCATCACCAAAAGCATCTTTAACAAGGCTATACGCTTCGGTGGATATTTTTGAATTGGGATTAGGTTCTACTTCTACTCCTTTTTTTGCCAAAAATTCAACCAATGAGGATAATCCTATATTAAATTCCTTCATTATTTTACTTATTCTGATATTTGTTTCTGTCATATTTGCAAATCCTCCTTAAAATAAATTTAACTTTTGTTGTTTCTGTGATGATTTTGATGTCCTTAATGTATTATTTTGGTTCTTCTTCAAATTCAGATTTCAAAATTCCAACCACATCTTTTAATGTTTCTTCTTCCAAATCAGAGCGTTTCAACAACTCGCCAAACGGCATATTCAATACGCTTTTTGCAGTATCGCAGCCTATTCGTTTCAGTTCGTCGATAACCCAGCTTTCTATTTCATCTGCAAATTCGTCCAGATTAACATCTTCTTCTTCTTCGGCTGTTTCGCGATAAACATCAATATCATAGCCAACAAGCTGACTTGCAAGTTTTATGTTCATACCGCCTTTACCTATTGCCAGCGAAACTTCTGTAGGTTTCAAAAATACATTTATTTGTTTTTTTGCGTCATCAACTTTTATTGATGTTATTTTTGCCGGAGCAAGTGCGCGTTGCACAAACAGTTGCAAATTGGATGTGTAGTTTACAACGTCTATATTTTCGTTGTGCAGCTCGCGAACTATGCCGTGAATACGCGAACCTTTCACCCCAACGCAAGCGCCAACAGGGTCAATTCTGTCGTCATACGATTCTACCGCTACTTTTGCCCGTTCCCCCGGTATCCGCACAATTTTTTTGATTGTAATAAGTCCTTCAAAAATTTCGGGAACTTCTTGTTCAAACATACGTTCCAAAAATTCGGGAGCAGTACGCGAAAGTGTAACAAGCGGATTGTTGTTTTTCATATCAACGCGCAGTATAACAGCCTTTACCGTATCGCCTTTTTTGAAAAAGTCAGAGCCTATTTGTTCTGTTTTCGGAAGTATCAGTTCGTTGCCGTCGTCGTCGAGCAGCAATGTTTCTTTTTTCCATGTCTGATAAACTTCACCTACAACAATTTCGCCAACTCTTTCGGTATAATATTTGAGAATATTTGTTTTTTCGATTTCCATTATTTTTCCTGCCAGATTTTGGCGCACGGCTAATATCGCCCGTCGTCCGAAACTTGCAAGTTTTATCGATTCCGAAACTTCTTCGCCTATTTCGTATGATGCGTCTATTGCCTGAGCTTCGGCAAGTGAAATTTCCATTGTTGAATCTTCAACCTTTTTTACTACCGTGCGATTTCTCCAAATTTCAAAATCGCCTTTTGCATCATTTACTATAATGTCAAAATTATCGGCTGTGCCGTATTGCTTTGCCAGCAAACTGCGAAAAACATCTTCTATCACTCCAATCATCGTTGCGCGGTCGATATTTTTTAATTCTTTAAATTCGGCAAAACTGTCAGCTAAATTTAGATTTTCCATATATATCTTTTTTTTATTTTTATTAAAATTTTTTCTTATCTGAACGAAACAACTATTTTTGCCGATTTAACATCTGCAAGCCTTATCGTTTCGTTTTTTGTTACTGTTTGTTTCCGTTTTTTATTTTCTAAAAGCACTTTTTCCTGATATTCTATGTCTATACTTTCGGCGGCGGCGGCAGTAAGTTTTGCGCTTAGTTTTTTTCCGTTTGTAAAGACAATATCAATATCATTATTTATATTTTTTTGATATTGACGCAACATTTTCAGCGGGCGGTCAAGTCCGGCAGATTCAACCTGCAACTCAAAATCTTCGTCATCTCTGTTTATCTCATCTTCAATAGCGCGGCTTATAAGTACGCAATCGTTAATACTTATTCCGCTGTTGTCGCTGTCGATAATAACGCTGATTTTATTGTCATCGCTCACGTTAATATCAACAATAAATTTATCGCTGCCGATAATTTTTTGTTCAACAATTTCTCTTATTTCATCAACTTTTATCATATCTCAGAATATAAAGAAAAGGGACTTTTGTGTCCCTTTTTCTCTCGTCCTTTTAATTTACGGCTGCAAAGATAATGTTTATCAACCTATTTTCCAAATTTTTTATGATTTTTTTACGATTTTAAAAATATTTGCTATAAAAACCCAATTACAAATTACGGTTTTTTGTTATATGGTCTTGATAAATCTTAAGAATCTTAAGAACCTTAAGTGTCTTAAGAATCTTCAAAACCTTAAGATTCTTAAAACCTTTACAACCTTTACTCCAATTGCAATTAAATAGTATTATTTTGCAGTTTTGCAGTTGAATAAAAAACAAAAAACATTTTTATATCAAAAATTAACCATTATTTTGTATCTTTGTGCTGTTTTTTAGATAAGTAATGGAATATTAAAGTCCATGCCTGAGAACACATTAATTCTTGTATATTTTGCAGTTAAATAAAAAAATACTACTTTTGTAGTACATTAATTGCGAAACATTTTAATTTTGTGAAAACATAATTTAATGTGTTTTAGATGATGCGTTTATTTATTGC
>JAITOP010000039.1 GCA_031289895.1 Prevotellaceae bacterium | reverse complement strand
AAATACCAAATACCAACGACCAAATACCAACGACCAACGACTAAATACCAAAAGACCTTTTTCGTAATTCATAATTGTTTTTGTACCTTTGCAGCCAATTTTACTAAAATATCTTTATTGTTATGAAATTCAGAGAGTACAAAAACCTTGACCTAACTCAAATAAACAACGAAATCCTAAAAAAATGGGATGCCGAAAATACTTTTGCGCAAAGCCTCGAAACACGCAAAGGCTGTCCTGTGTTTACATTCTACGAGGGTCCGCCATCGGCAAACGGCGTTCCGGGAATACATCACGTTATGGCACGCGCTATAAAAGATATTTTTTGCAGATACAAAACTCAAAAAGGCTTTTTGGTGAAACGCAAAGCCGGCTGGGATACGCACGGACTGCCTGTGGAACTTAGCGTTGAAAAAATGTTGGGCATAACAAAAGAGGATATTGGCAAAAAAATATCTGTTGACGAATACAACGCCGCTTGCCGAAAAGAGGTGATGAAATATACCGAACTTTGGGAAAAACTTACCCGCCAAATGGGATATTGGATTGACATGAGCAACCCGTATGTTACTTATGATAACGATTATATAGAAACGCTGTGGTTTCTTTTGAAGGATTTATACAACAAAAATCTTTTGTACAAAGGTTATACCATTCAGCCGTATTCGCCCGCCGCGGGGACGGGACTAAGCACTCACGAACTCAATCAGCCGGGCTGCTACCGCGATGTGAAAGATACAACAGTAACCGCGCAATTTAAAATCGTGCGAAACGAAAAATCTGAATTTTTATTTGAAGATATTGAAAATGATACTGATATATATTTTCTTGCGTGGACAACAACGCCTTGGACATTGCCATCGAACACAGCGCTTTGTGTGGGCGAAAAAATAACGTATTGCGCTGTAAAATCCGAAAATCCATATACGCAAAAAAAATGCGTGTTTATTCTTGCAAAAGATTTAGTATCAAAGTATTTTAACGAAAAAATACCTTTTGAAATATTAAAAGAATATTCAGGAAAAGATTTTTTGGATATTTGCTACGAGCAACTTATGGAATGGATAAATCCTCGCGGCAACGCATTTCGCATAATTTCAGGAGATTATGTTACTACCGAAGACGGCACGGGAATAGTGCATATTGCGCCAACTTTCGGCGCGGACGATGCAAAAGTTGCAAAAACGGCAAATATCACGCCACTTCATCTTATAGATAAAAATGGAAATATCCAGCCAATGGTTGACCGCACAGGCAAATTTTTTAATATAGCAGATTTGGATGATGATTTTGCAAAAAACTATGTTGCTGAAAGTTATAAGCAATTTGCAGGTAGATTTGTGAAAAACGATTACGACAAAAATCTCACCGAAAAAGATAACACTTTGGATATTGATTTGTGCGTGATGCTGAAACAAGAAAACAAAGCATTCAAAATAGAAAAATACGTTCACTCGTATCCGCATTGCTGGCGAACAGACAAACCTGTAATTTATTATCCGCTCGACTCGTGGTTTGTGAAGACTACCGCGCTGAAAGATAAAATGATAGAACTAAATCGCACAATACAATGGAAACCCGAAAGCACAGGCAGCGGTCGTTTTGAAAAATGGCTCGAAAACCTTCAGGATTGGAATCTTTCGCGAACACGTTATTGGGGAACGCCGCTACCAATATGGCGTACAGACGATGGCAACGAGCAAAAATGTATAGGCTCGGTTGAAGAACTTTACAACGAAATAGAAAAATCGGTTGCTGCCGGCGTGATGAGCGAAAATCCTTACAAAACAAAAGCATTTACACTCGGCGATTTCAGCAAAGAAAATTATGCAAAAATAGATTTGCATCGTCCTTATATTGATAATATTATCTTGATTTCTGAAAACGGCGAGCCAATGAAACGCGAACTCGATTTAATAGATGTTTGGTTTGATTCGGGTGCGATGCCTTTTGCTCAACAACATTATATGGGCGAAAATTTAAACGAATTTCCTGCCGATTTTATTGCCGAAGGTGTTGACCAAACTCGCGGATGGTTTTTTACGCTTCACGCAATTTCGACAATGGTAAAAGGCAGTGTATCATTCAAAAACGTAATTTCAAACGGACTTGTTCTCGACAAAAACGGAAATAAAATGAGCAAACGTTTGGGAAATGCCGTTGAACCTTTTGCGGTAATGAACGATTACGGCAGCGATACTCTTCGTTGGTATATGATAACGAACTCACAACCATGGGATAACCTTAAATTTGATATTGCAGGAGTGGACGAAGTTAAACGCAAATTTTTCGGAACGCTTTACAACACATATTCGTTTTTTGCACTTTACGCAAACGTAGATAATTACAAAGGAAACGAACCCGAAACGACTATTAACGAACGTCCCGAAATTGATATTTGGATAATATCGCTGCTTAACTCGCTGATAAAAGAAGTTGAAAACGCTTACGAAAACTACGAGCCAACCCGCGCAGGACGTGCAATTCAGGATTTTGTACTCGACAATTTAAGCAATTGGTATGTGCGACTGAACCGCAAACGTTTTTGGGGCGGAAAAATGAACGCCGAAAAACTTGCTGCGTATCAAACACTTTATCAATGTTTAGAAACGGTTGCTCTGCTTGCTGCGCCGATAGCTCCGTTTTTTTGCGATAATCTGTTTTGCGACCTCAACGCAGTAAGCAATCATTACAACGACAAATCGGTGCATTTGGCAACTTTTCCCGCTTATGCCGAAAATCTTATAAACAGAAATCTCGAAGAAAAAATGAAACTTGCACAGCAGGTTTGTTCTATGGTGTTGGCACTCAGACGTAAAGCAAATAAAAAAGTGCGTCAACCGCTCACAAAAATCATGATTCCCGTACTCGATACCGATATGAAAACCAAACTTGATGATATGAAACATCTTATTTTGAGCGAAGTGAATGTGAAAGAGCTTGATTTTTTGGAAGATACAACAGGAATTATTACGAAAAAAATCAAACCTAATTTTAAAACATTAGGCAAAATATACGGCAAGCAAATGAAAGAAATTTCGGCAGCGATAGCCGCATTTTCTCAACAGGATATTAGTAATCTGGAACAGGAAACGGCAAAAACGCTGAATTTGCAGTCGGGAGACGTAAAATTAACTATCGAAGATGTTGAAATAACTTCCGAAGATATTCCGGGCTGGCTTGTGGCAACCGAAGGCAAACTGACTATCGCTTTGGACATTACAATCACACCCGAATTGCTCAACGAAGGCATTGCCCGCGAAATTGTAAACAGAATTCAAAACATACGCAAAAACAGCAACTTTGACGTAACAGACAAAATAAATATCCAAATCGAAAAAAACGAAGCAATCACCAGCGCAATAAACTCATTTTACGACTATATAGCAACACAAACACTCGCAACAAAAATAAGTTTTGAAGACAGCATTAACGATGGAAATGTGCTGGATTTAGACGATATTTCGGTGAAAGCGAGGATTGAAAAGATTTCGTAATTGGTATTTGGTATTTGGTCGTTGGTATTTAGTCGTTGGTATTTGGTCGTTGGTATTTGGTCGTTGGTATTTGGTCGTTAGTATTTAGTCGTTGATATTTGGTCGGTTGGTATTTAGTCGTTTGGTTTCGGTATTTATTGATAAAAAATAAATAAACTATAAAAGATGGATTGAATCCATTAGTATTCAAATGTTTATAGAAAACAAATGTCTTGTCCGAATGAACGGAGATTGAGGGTCAATCCCGCAATGACGGGAAAAGCGAGCGTCATTGCGGGCTTGACCCGCAATCTTCTGATACCCCGTCCCGCAAGATTTGTAATCCTTTCATATAAAAAATTGCAAATAGTTGAATATTAGAAAAATACACAGGGCAAAAAAATGCTCTTTTTCAATCAATTTTTGATAGTTATTTTTATTTTTGCACCTGCTTTTGCTGGAGGGGGGACTTTGTATCCCAAGTTTCTTTCTTTCCCTTATTAAAATATTGAAAATAAAGGAATAAGGGTGATTTACGAATGATGTACGGTGTTACTAAGGGTGCTTTTGAAAATAAGGGTTCAAACAAATTTACAAATTTAGAACTAATATTTTTTAATCATTTTCAACATTTTTTACACTCCACCGTATGTGGTCGAACAATTGGGAATTTGTACATTTCTACTTATATTCATACTTAATATTTATATCTTTATGGAAAAAAATGAGTGTTAAAATCAAAAAAAAACGATTATCGTTATCAATAAATTGAAAAAAGTATTAACTTTGCGCCTCAATTGTTTAAAGTACGTGAAATCTTAAATATCAAAAATATGCAAAGTAAAGGAACTATCAAACTTATAACTGTCCTTTTGATTTTGGCTTGTTTATACCAATTATCGTTTACTTGGGTAACAAGCAGTGTCGAAAGTAAAGCAAAAAAATATGCAACAGTTATTGATGAAAATGGAATAACAAGAATCGATGAGAAAAAACAAACAGATTATCTCGATTCTATGGCGGCAGTAAAAGCGTATCCGCTGGGGTTATTCACTTACAGAGAATGTAAAGAGAAAGAATTAGCTCTTGGTCTCGACCTGAAAGGTGGTATGAATGTTATGCTCGAAATATCGGTTTCGGATATGGTGCGGGCATTGGCAAACAACAGCAACGACCCCGATTTTCAGAAAACGCTTGACGCAACAGAATTAAAATATCGCAACAGCGGAAGCGATTTTTTGGTACTGTTTGAAGAAACGTGGAGCGAAATTGCGCCAAACAAAAAAATGTCAACCATTTTTGCTACCTACGAACAGTCGAAAAGCATAAATTCATCATCATCCAACAGAGATGTGATAAATTTTATACGCGAGCAAACCGAAAGTACAATAAACAATTCGTTTAACGTACTTCGTAATCGTATCGACCGTTTTGGAGTTGTTTCGCCAAATATTCAACGAGTTCCCGGCACGGGCAGAATTTTGGTTGAACTTCCGGGTATAAAAGAACCCGAACGTGTGCGTAAACTTTTGCAAGGAACGGCAAGCCTCGAATTTTGGGAAACATTCGACTGCCGCGTTGAAGGCATTAGCGATTACATTATAAATTCGGATAAAAAGATAAAAGAGCTGAGAGATGCCGAAAAAGCATTGGCAAAACAATCAACAACCGACACAACAGGCACAGAAGTTGTTGCCGCCGCAAATGATGACCCGCTAAGTCAACTTGCAGCAACCGCAACCACCGACAGCATAAACACTGCCGATACTTTGCTCAGCGCACTTGGTCAGGACAGCACAAATATGGCGGCAGAAAACGCAGCAAATCTCAGAGAACAATATCCTTTATTGTCGATATTAAGTTTAAATACCGATGCCGATGCAAACGGAAAAAGAATAGCATCAGCTTGCGTTGGTCGCGCACATTATCGCGATACGACAAAAATAAATCAAATGCTGGCTCTTCCGCAAATTCTTGGAATGAAACCCAGCAATTTACGTTTTGCATGGACAAGCAAAGCCACCGGCAAAGAAGGTGTAGTTTACGAACTTATAGCAATAAAACTTAATCCTCGTTACGGCAACGAAGCACCTCTTTCGGGCGATGCAGTAGTGAGTTCACGCAAAGAATTTAATCAGGCAGGCGGAAGTC
>JAITOP010000023.1 GCA_031289895.1 Prevotellaceae bacterium | reverse complement strand
CATTTACGCTCA
This sequence comes from Prevotellaceae bacterium, assembly GCA_031289895.1. Lineage (GTDB taxonomy): Bacteria > Bacteroidota > Bacteroidia > Bacteroidales > UBA932 > JAIRKV01. The sequence continues at coordinate 4,804 of JAITOP010000023.1, read as the reverse complement.
TATATCGTTCCTTTCAATTTTCCGAATACCTGATTATATTTTTCATCTTTAAAATGTATGTCGGTTGTAATCTGTACTTTATTGCCTTCTTTTTCGGCAAAATATCTTGAAATAGCAAACAAATCTTTATGGTCGGATTTTTTATTTTTACTGTATCCTGCCATTATTTCAATCGTTCCACCGTTCTTAAATTTTTTATAAAGAGTAAATAGCTGTTTTTTGAACATTTTTATTTCATTAATTTGCAAAGGTACAAATTTTTAATTATCAAAAACCCAAATAAAAAATTGCTCTTTTGAAAGCCAAATTTTAAAAATTTAGGCGAACAAAAGAGCATTTTTACTTGATGTTTTTGATTACATATTATTTTTCGGAATCTCCAACGGCTTTCCAAACTACTGCCGATAAAGCCGCTCCCGCAAACGGTGCTACAATAAACAGCCATAATTGTTCAAGCCCTTTGCACGAACCATAAACTGCATCAAAAATAGCCGGACCTATGCTGCGTGCCGGATTTACCGAAGTTCCCGTGATAGGAATACAAACAATGTGAACCAAAATTAATGTAAGACCAATTGCCAATCCTGCAAAAGCGCCCGCACCTTTTTTGCTGTCGGTAGCGCCAAGCACAACCAGCACAAACACAAATGTAAATACAACTTCGGCAATGAACGCCTGAATAAGTTGTCCGTCTGCAAAAGCATTTGAGCCTGTGAGCGTTGCACCTACGGGATGATAAACTTTTACAAGAACATACAAAATTAACGACCCTACAATCGCACCTATTGTTTGAAAAATCATATACATTCCCGCATCTTTTCCGTCGATTCTGCCGGTGAGCAAACATCCCAAAGTTATAGCAGGATTAATATGGCATCCCGAAATTCCACCTATTGTGTAAGCCATTGCCACAACAGACAATCCAAAAGCGCAGGCAACCGTTAATACCCATGCAACGCCGCCGCCTGCATTAAATATTGCGCTGCCGCAACCCATCAAAACCAAAACCATTGTACCTACGGCTTCAGCCAAGTACCTTTTTGTTTTCATTTTATTCAAAATTTAAATTAATACTATTGTTTATTTAAAATAACGTAGCAAAAATAGGTAGATTTTTTTATATTTCCAAACATTAATCAGGATTTTAGGATTTGAGGATAAGGCAGGATTAAAAAAATAAAATTTAACATATCGGATTTTAGGATTAAAAAAATAAAATTTAACATATCATTCACAATCAGGATTTAAGGATTTAGCAACGAAAAATAAATAGGATATAAATGTCTATGGATTGCTTCGTTCCTCGCAATGACGTGAAGTCTATGATGCGTCATTGCGAGGAACGAAGCAATCCGGAAATTAGAAAACATTACAAGTTGTTTATTTTTTGTGCCTAAACAAAAAATTCGTAATTCGTAATTGTTTTACTATCTTTGCACGTTATAATCTCTAAAAAAATGGACAAAATAAAACGTACATCTGTTATTGATTTGTTGAAATCAAAAGATTTAGGAAAAACTGTTTGCGTAAAAGGTTGGGTGAGAACCAAACGCGGAAACAAAAATGTTGCATTTATTGCAATAAACGACGGCTCTACCGTTAACAACATACAAATTGTTGCTGACGTTGCCAAATTCGACGAAAATGTGCTGAAAAAAATAACAACAGGTGCAAGCCTTTGTGTTTACGGCATTTTGGTGGAATCGCAAGGAAGCGGGCAAGCGGTTGAAATTCACGCCGAAACAATAGAAATTTATGGAATTGCCGACGAAACATATCCGCTGCAAAAAAAAGGTCATTCATTAGAATTTCTACGCGAAATTGCGCATCTTCGTCCGCGAACAAACACTTTTGGCGCAATTTTTCGTATTCGCCACAATATGGCTTTTGCTATTCATAAATTTTTTCACGAACGCGGATTTTTCTATTTTCAAACGCCAATAATCACAGCGTCTGATTGCGAAGGCGCAGGGCAAATGTTTCAGGTTACAACTCTCGACTTGAAAAATATTCAAAAAACGGCAGATGGAAATGTTGATTTTTCGGAAGATTTTTACGGAAAACCTGCAAATCTTACGGTTTCGGGACAACTCGAAGGCGAATTGGCTGCAACTGCGCTTGGGCAAATTTATACTTTCGGACCAACATTTCGCGCCGAAAATTCAAATACCCCGCGACATCTTTCCGAATTTTGGATGATTGAACCCGAAATGGCTTTTTACGAAATTGACGACAATATGCAACTTGCCGAAGATTTTATAAAATATTGCATCCGCTGGGCTTTGGAAAATTGCAGCGAAGATATTAAATTTCTTGCCGATAGATTTGATAATGAACTGATTGAACGCTTGGAATTTGTACTTGCCAACGATTTTGTAAGGTTAAAATACACCGAAGGAATAAAAATATTGGAAGAGGCTGTTGCCAACGGATATAAATTTGAATTTCCGATTTATTGGGGCGCAGATTTAGCCGCCGAACACGAACGTTTTTTGGTTGAGCAACACTTTAAACGCCCCGTAATTCTGACAGATTTTCCGAAAGAAATAAAATCGTTTTACATGAAACAAAACGATGATGGAAAAACAGTTCGCGCAATGGATGTATTATTTCCAAAAATCGGCGAAATAATTGGCGGCTCGCAGCGTGAAGAAAATTTTGAAAAACTGAAAACACGCGCCCAAGAAATGGAAGTTCCCGACAAAGATATTTGGTGGTATATGGATACGCGCCGCTACGGAACTGTGCCTCACAGCGGTTTTGGACTTGGTTTTGCACGACTGATTCTTTTCGTAACAGGAATGACAAATATCAGAGATGTGGTTCCGTTTCCGCGAACACCTAAAAATGCGGAATTTTAATTTTAGAATCAAGAGACAAGAATCAAAAAATTAATAATTAATTAGGATGTCAAAATTAAATTTTAAATCTTAATTGTTTAAAAATAATATCGATGCTTAAACAAACTCAAAATCTTAAACAACAACAAAAACTCACTCCTCTGCAATTGCAGACGATAAAACTTTTGGAATTGACGACAATTGAGTTGGAAGAACGCATCAAATCGGAAATAGAAGAAAATCCCGCACTCGACGAAACAGAAACCGACGAACAAAAAGAACTCGACTCTTCGATTGAAAAAAACGAAGAAAGCGAAGATGAATTTTCGATAAAAGACTTCTTAGACGATGATGATGACAGCATTCCGACATATAAATCGCAAACAAATAATTATTCGAACGAGAGCAAAAAAGATAATTTTGCATTGTCGTCGGGAGAAAGTTTTCAGCAAAATTTGATAGACCAGCTCGGATTTCATTCGTTGGACGAGCGTCAACGCAGCGTTGCAATTTTTTTGATAGGCAGCATTGACGATGACGGTTATTTGCGCCGCAATCTGAGTTTTATTTGCGACGATATTGCATTTAAACAAAACGTAAACACAACAAAAGAAGAACTTGAACAAATACTTAAAATTATCCAAACTTTTGAACCCACAGGCGTAGGTTGTCGAAATTTGCAAGAATGTCTTTTACTGCAACTTGATGCAAAACACGCATCACAATCGGTAAACGATGCGAAAGAAATATTATCGAAATGTTTTGAAGAATTTACAAAAAAACATTACGAAAAAATCACTAAAAAACTCAACATTACCGAAGATAATTTGCGAAATGCAATTGCCGAAATTGTGAAACTAAATCCCAAACCCGGAAATCTTTTTTCTGACGATTACAGCGAACAAGGAAAAACAATTATTCCCGATTTTATTTTGGATATGAAAGATGGTGAGTTTATTATAGAATTAAATTCATATAATGCGCCGTATTTGCGAATAAACGCAAATTATATGCAAATGATGCGCGAATACGCATCAAAAAAAGGAAAAGTAAATGCGCAAGATAAAGAAACAGCGCAGTTTATAGGACAAAAAATAACATCGGCAAAATATTTTATTGACGCAATACGACAACGACAAAAAACCTTGCTAAGCGTTATGAAAATAATTGTAGATTTGCAACACAATTATTTTATTGCCGGCGACGAAAACCAACTGAAACCAATGATTCTGAAAGATGTTGCAACCCGCACAAACTTAGATGTTTCTACTGTTTCGCGAGTGCTGAACGGAAAATATATTCAAACGCATTTTGGAATTTTTCCGTTACGGTATTTTTTCTCCGAGTCGGTAAACACTAAGGATGGCGAAGATGTTTCTAGTCGCGAAATAAAATCTATTCTGCAAAAATGTATAATCGACGAAGATAAATCAAACCCGCTGAACGACGAACAACTTGTAAGTACATTAAAACAAAAAGGTTATACCATCGCCCGCCGCACAATTGCAAAATATCGCGAACAACTTAATATTCCCGTTGCCCGACTTCGAAAAGAGATATGATTTTTTTTAGTTGTTGATTTGAAAAAAGCACACAGATAACGCAGATGCGACAGATTTACACAGATTTTTTTTTGATTTTAAAAACTTTATGAACTTTATGAACTTTTAAAACTTTACGAACTTTATGAACTTTACGAACTTTAAAAACTTTATGAACTTTAAAAACTTTATGAACTTTATGAACTTTAAAAACTTTCTAACTTCTTCAAACAAAAAAAGTTATTGAAAAAATATTCAATAACTTTTCTATAATAAAATAAATCCGCTTTTTTAAAATTCAAAGCCTGCTGCTTTCATTATTTTGCGGGGAATATCGGTGTTGTCGAATTTTCCTGTAAATAATTCTGCGCCTGCGCCAATTGCGTAAATGGGAACAAATATTCCTGTGTGTCCTTTTGTGCT
>JAITOP010000392.1 GCA_031289895.1 Prevotellaceae bacterium | reverse complement strand
ATTAGTTGCTGCACTTTAAGTATCATATCTTTTATGCTTGTTGATTGTACTTCTTGCGCCGAAATTTCGGGGAAAATTTTAAGATGAAATGTGTGTTTTGTTTTCAACAACATTCCGTTTTTGGGCAATACGGCAAACGAACCATCCAAAACGACAGGCAATATTGCTGTTTTTGTTTGTTTTGCAAGTAAAAAAGCCCCTTCTTTGAACTGATGAACCTGCCCATCTTTTGTGCGTGTTCCTTCGGGAAACATTGCAATGCTCGCGCCGCGTTCGAGCCATTTTGTACATTTCTCGAACATTTTTTTTACACTTTCGCGATTGCCTCGTTTAACCATAATATCGCCGTGCAAATACAGCACTTGTCCCATAATTGGAAACGCCAAAACTTCACGTTTCGACACCCATTTGAATACGCACGGAACATAATACATAAGCCCAATATCAATAAGCGATTGATGATTGGAAACAATAATGTACGACTTGTTTTTATCAACATTTTCTTTGCCTGTGAATATAATTTTCCAAAACGGATTTATAAGAAAAAAACATTGCATAGTCCACCATTTTGATAGTTTATGAACACAAAAACGGCGTTTGTCGAAAGGATAAAAAATCACAAACGCAATTGCCGACAATATTGAAAATATTATTGAAATTACAGTAAAATACAGATAAATAATTATGTTATATATAATTTTCATGTTTTTGTAATATTATGTTATTTAATAAGTTGCATATTGATATTATTGTTTATGTTTGCCGAAAACCGACAATAATTTTTGTTTTCGTTGTTTTCCTGTTGTAAATTTTTTAATATTGTTTTTGTTGCTTTTCAGCATTTTTTTCAGACAATAATTTTCGTTGATATTACGCGCTTTTGCATAATATTTTGCAATAATCTCAACTTTATCGTTGGAAATGCAAAGCCGTCCGAAATTCATCATTCCCGCATTGGCACTCACTTTTTTAAACTTCATTCTGTTTATATCAACAAGCAAAAAATTATATTTTGCATCTGTTTTTTCAATTAAAATATTTCCGGGCGAAAAATCAAGATGTATAATATTTTTTTTGTGAATATCTGAAACATATTTAGCCATTTGCTGCAGAATATCTGTTAGTTCGGGTGTAAGATTTTGATATTGATAATTGCGAAATGTTTTTGCATTTTCGGCATGAATGCTTATAAAATATGATTTTTTTAAAAGTTTCGATTCAAAACATTCGATATATGCAACAGGTTCGGGTGTTGCAACGGCGGCATCAATCAATCGCAGTGCATATTGGTATGCCCGTTTTGCTTTTGATTTGCGAAAAAACGAATATGCAATGCGGTTTACAAATATTGGTTTTTTGTACGATTTTATATTTAAAATCAAATTTTGATATTCGGTTTTGCGTATTGTATTTCGCGCCTGATGTACGATTTCGCCCAAGGTATCAAATGTTTCGGGTATGTTTTCGACAAAAGATTTTAAATGTTTGTATTTTGAATTTATAATAATTTTATTCATCGGCGAGTTTAATTATTTTTCATCATCTCTATACATTTCCACAGGCTACGTATCGATTTGAGCGAAATAAAAGGCTCGGTTTTTGTTGCAATTGATTGTATTAAATTTTTAATTTCGTTACGTTCTATAAAGGGAACTTCGTCGAGAGTAGAAAGTTCTTTTATCGGCTCTGCATTTGAGTTTTTGTAAACAAGATTATGCCATTCGCGTTTGCGCAAATCGATGAGAGCCATATTTTTTTCGGCAACAATGGTGAGTTCATGATTATCGTAAAATGCACATGGATTTGTTTTTATGCTTGCATTTATTCCGTTCAGAAATTCAAAACTTATTTGTTGCAGCTCGGATTTACGAATAAAAAGCGGTAGTTTTTTATTGCGCACCGATACAATTTCGCTGTCGGCAATCTTAATTATAGCAAGCATTTCGGGAATTATGTCGATAGCCGCCCGCTGATGATTATAATCTACTGCTTTGTCGAAATTTAAGTAGCGAATGTTTTTATACGTTTCTATTATTTCGAAAACGCCCCAATAATATATCTTTGGCATCGAAACCTGTACCGTAACTTCGGCTTCGTCGGCAAGCGCGCAAAGCGATGCTATTGAGTCAGTTAGTATGCAGGTATAATCGTCTATAAGAATGTGTTTGAGTTCGCGAATTGCCTCGACAATTAATTTACGTTGTATTTTTTCGCCGCAAAACAGGACAATATCAACCGCTTTGAGCAAATCCTGATATGTTTCAAAACAATGTTCGTTATAAAATTCGGACGAAAGGTCATCTTTCGGAAAAAATACGCCTTTGAACTGCACATTATCAAACTTGTCGATAGCGTTTTTGTATTCTCTTGCGCTGCCCGAAAAACTTACAAATCCTATATTTAAATTATTTTCCATAAAATATTGTTAACTCGCAAAGGTATAATTTTTTTTCAAAATAAAAAAACCGACTTCAGCGAGTCGGTTCTTATTTTCTAATATGCATTTGTTTTTTTTACGCTTTTTTAGTGTGATTTTCTTTATAAATACCTATACAAGCGTAAATAATTACTCCCAAAGCAATAACGCCAAATGCGCTCATGTAATAAATTATTCCCATAATGCTACTCCTTTTTTGAATTTAAATTATTGTTTTGCTTTTCATGCCACCATAATAACAACACAGCCCCCGAAATCATTAACAAAGGAACAATACCGCCAATGAGCAAAAGTTCTGCTATTGATACATTTTGTTGCATTATTCCTGTTAGTAAAACTCCTCCTATAAACAAGTAGGATATGTTGAGCAATATTTTAGCAAGTTCTTTTTTCATACTGCAAAGATATAAATTATTTTCTTTTTCACACTTTTATTGCCTAAATTTTTTCTCTAATTTCTTTGTTCTTGATTCTTGCTTCTTGTTTCTTGCCTCTTGCTTCTTGTTTCTTGTTTCTAAAAACTATCGTTTACAAATTTGTTTAAAATCGCAATATTCGCAAATATCTTTATTTTCGGTTTGAATAAAAGGATTTTTTTCATCAAAAATATCTGAAATTATTTTGCTTAGCTGATTAAAAAAATCAGTTTCAATTTGTCGTATATCGCTTATTTTTTCTTTGTCAAATTTTATTTGAATATCTTCGGTTTCCGTCAGTTTTTTGTTGATATACAAAATTGATGGCATAACGTTAAATTCCGGTTGTTGTTTTGCTATGATTAACGAATACAAAAACACCTGAAAAGCATAACTGTTGCGGTTTTTCGACGACACAAACAAATCTTCGATTGATTTTATTGTTTTGCTGCTTCCGCCTGTTTTGTAATCGACAACGCGCATGACGTTTTCTTTTATATCGCACCTGTCAACCAGCCCGCCCAAATGCACATCAACGTTTCCGGCGGGTGTATTAAAATTAAATTTTTCGGTAAGAGTATATTCAATTTTGAACAAGGTAAACGGAATGTTGGTTTTGTCAAATTCCAGCAGTTTTTTTATGTAATCAACAATCACGTCTCGCATGATTAATTGCTGAATGCTGTAATTTTTTTCATTATCAATTTTGGCTTCGGTTTTCATTGCATCATCAACAATATTTTTCAAAAGTTCTTTGTTGTTGATAAACGTATCCAAATCATTTTCATTGATATACGAATTTTCAAATTTATTGATTTTTTTATAAATAATTTCGGATGTTTTATGAAATACTTTTCCGAAAATTAAAGAATCGGTATTCGCGTCATCCTTTGTCAGCTTTAATTTCGCAATATAATTAAAATAAAATTTCAGCGAGCAATCAATAAACATATTCAACGCACGCGGCGAAAGATATGAATCTGTATTTTCATATTTATTTTTCAAAAACCTAATGATTTCGGGCGTTTTCTCAACTTTTATTTCCGAAATTTCAGGTAATTTTATTTGCGATTGAATGTCAAATAATTCTATATTAAAATTGGATTCAACCAGCAACTGCAACAAAAATCTGCTCATTTCGCCTTTGTTCAATCCTTTGGTGGCAGCGCAGTAGCTTATTGTTATGTTGTCGGCGCGCTGCAAAAGACGATAAAAATAATATGCGTAAATGGAATTGCGTTTGTCGGATGTTGTGAGTCCGAATGCACGCCTCAAATTATACGGAATAAACGAGGCTTCGTTTTCGGATTTCGGCAGTAAATTTTCGTTTGCCGATAAAAGTAAAATATTTTTGAAATCGAGATTTCTTGTTTCTAAAATTCCCATTATTTGCAGTCCTTTCGTAGGTTCGCCGGCAAAAGGCACGTTTGTTGCCGAAAGCAAACGGCGCAATAAAAGCGAAAGAATTTTTATTTCTATCACCAATTTTTTATTGTTCAGCAAATCGCCAAATCTGTTTAACGCCGTGTATGTGCGAAAAATCGCCTCGTTGTATAATTGATTGTTTGTTGTATTTTTTTGCGAAATTTTTTTAAGTATTTCGATAAGATAATTTACGAAATCGTTAGTGTTTTCAACAGGTTTGAAAATAAATTTTACATCATCGCCGCTATAAAAATTTTCAATTGCAAATTTATAATTATTGCTTTTTTGCAACTCGTTTTTAATGTTTTTTATTTCAGGCGAAAGTGTTTGTATATATTGATTTTGCAGCACTTCCAACACATAATTTTTATTCCACAGTTTTTTGTTTTTGTCGAAACCTTTTGTTTGCAAATCAATCAGCACATTTATGGTGTTGTAAATCGGCGTTTGCGACAAAGGAAATCCCATTGTAATATTTACGTCCGAAACATTTTCGGGCAACGAATACAAAAGCGGCAAAAGCAGCGATTCGTTGCACAGCACAACGGCTGAATCATCAATGTTTTGTAAGCCTTTTGTCCACTCGTGCAAATATCGCGCCTGAGCATTTTCGGTTGGCGACGAAATTAATCTTATTTTTTTTTCATTTTCAGAAAGCGATTTGAAATTTTCAGGCGATAATTCGGATGGAAATTCGCGCAAATTATCTTGCATAAAAAATCCCGCTTCATTATTTTTATTTCGTAAATAATACTCGTCGTAATCCCAATAAAATAAGGCTTTTTCGTGTTTTTTCAACAAATAAAATAATTCTTTTTCGCAAACATTTAAAACATTAAATCCTACGAAAGCATATTTTTCGCAGTTAAGTTTTTCGATTATATTTATGTTGTTATTTTCGATTACCGAACGGTACAACATTCCCTCGTATGCTAAATTTTGCTCTTGCAGTTTTTCGCGAAATTGCTGATAAATATTGCCTAAAACATCCCAGATTTCTATAAATTTTTGTTTCAGTTCGCTTTGTTTTTCCAACGAAAAATTAGTAAAAAATTGTTCCAGCGCTTTCTGCTGATTTTCGTCTAAAAAGTCAAACGTATTTTGTATTTTTTTTAGATTTTGCAAGTTCTGAAACAGTTGTTTAGCATCAACCATTTGCTTGTCGATATCGTCAAAATCGTGCAAAAGCATTTCGCCCCAAAAATAAAAATCGTTGAAATTTTCATTGGTTTTTGTATTGTTTGCATACACTTCGTACAATTCGCACACAAGCTGCAAAGTGTCGGCAACATTAAGCGTAGCCGAGTTTTCAATAAGTTCGCTTATTGTTAAATAATTTGGCGACCACAAAGTTTTTTCTGCCGAATTATACAAATAATTATTGAAAAAATTTTTCGCCCGCTTATTAGGAAACACAACAGTAATATCCGCAAGATTGTTTCCAAACCTGCGATACAAATCATTTGCCGCTAATTCTAAAAATTTTTTCATTGTACATTATTTTACTCAAATCTACACAATATTAGAAATAATTATGGAAAAAAACAAATTTTTGAAACAGTTTAAGAGCAAAAATATTTTCTGCTTGAAATTAACAAAATGCAAATCTCTTAAATTAACTAAATTTAACCATTAATATTTTTATATCCGGAATTGTTTTTATAAATTTGCGGTTGAAAAATATAAAAAAATATTTTGCTATGAAAAACTATTTACATACTGCACGCAATGGCATAAAATGCAAGTTCTTGAAACATTTCGAGAGCGAAAAAGTCTTTTTTACATTATAATTAATCACTTTATTTATAACAATTAATAAATTTACAATTAACAAATTAACAATCAACAATTAATCACTTTATTTTTTAACAATTAAAATATAAAAAAATTATGAATACAAATATCTTAAAATTAG
>JAITOP010000391.1 GCA_031289895.1 Prevotellaceae bacterium | reverse complement strand
GAATACCCGTATAAGAACCTAAATATTTGTGTAATACGCTGATTGTTAGTGCTTTATAGCGAAATTTTATTAACGCATATAACAAATTGATTTTTAATATATTACATTCATTTTTAGGTAGATATACGGGGATACATAATACTTTTTAGTATTGTGCATATTTTATTCTATTTCCGCTTTAATTTTCAACTTGTGCAAATCAGGTTTTGTGTTTGTGATAATGCGAATTTCGCTTTCAAACACGCCGAGTTCCTTTTCGCGTGTGTCTATGACAAATTTTAGCGTATCGGTTGCGCCTGCGGAAATACTGTCGTTTTGGTTTTGCAGCGAAGTACAGCCGCATTCGGGTATTATGTTGCTGAAAATCAGCGTACTGTCGCCTGTGTTTTTTACCATAAAAAACATTCGGCGGGTTCGCCCTGCTTTATTTTGCCGATATTAAACTCGGTATTTTCAAATTCAATTTGTGCGGGTTGCAGTTGCTTTTTTTGTCCGCAAGAAAATAGTAAAATACTTATTATTAATGATATATATACTTTCATTGGTTTTTATTTTTGTTATAATTGTTAATCGCTTTGTCAATTTTTGACAGAATAATTTCATCTATTGCTTTTATGCCGACTGATTTCCAAACGACTTTTTTATCAGGCGAAATCAAAAATAATGACGGAAAAATTTTAAAAACTTTTTTAAATTCCTGCAAATCGGCATCGAATGGCAAAAAATACAATTCATCCAATGTTACACCCTGCTTTGTGCAAAATTCAACGAGATAATTATTTGGCTGGTCGAAAGTATTCAGTGCCACAATTTTTATGTTCATTTTTTCAAATTCAGAGTGATTTTGAGTGTTTTGTTTCATCATTTCAAAACAGGGATAGCAATTTTGATACCAAGTATCAACCAATATCCAACCGTCTATTTTATCTAACGAAGTTGTATTTCCTTCTAAATCAACTAATTCACTCTGCATTATGCTTTTTGAAAGCGTCATTGAACTGTTTTCCCATTTTTTATTTTGCTTTTCACGTTTTATCAGAGCAGACGACCAAGGAAATTCATTTTTAATAACCTGATAATCAGCGAATTCTTTTGTATTAAATAGTGCTCTGTAAAGAGATTGTTTTTGATTTATTTCCAAATAATTAATTGTAATTTCTCGCTCTATTGCACCTAAACCCAACTCTGCAACAGTATTATTTTGTCGTTTTGTGGTTATTTTTTCCAATAAATAATTGTTTTTATTGACAAACATTTTAACATTTTCATACATTTGTATGTCATTTATACTTATTAAAGTATCAACACATTCAAATACAAAATAATCGCCGCAATCATAAATGCCGTCAATTTTTTTAAAGTTTTGCCCTCTGTCGATAATAGACCGCACAAATTGAGCAGGAAAATCAAAACTTACATCGTTAAAATATGTTCCAACATTATTTGATAACGGGTTAATTGCAATGTATTCAATGCCTCTGTAATTGCCTGCGGTTATGTTTGTATCATTTTGCGTATATGAAATATCACCGTTATTTTCAATGCCCGAAAAAATCATTTTGCCGTTTTGCCGTTCAATATGAAGCAAAAACAAATCTTTTTTTTGGTAAATCGTATCAATGTTGCCAACCAACGGATTGATATACTTCCCTCTAATTGTTGCATTTGTTGTTACTTGAATAGTATAATTGTCCATTTTCTTATACTTTTCGATTACTTGCTGCTGCCAAATGCTGTCAAGTGAAATTTGAGCAAAAAGTATTTGCACAAAAATCAACATTGCCAAAAATAAAAATGTCTTTTTCATATGTTTATAATTATTAAATTATTGATTATCGGCATTTTAATCTTTTACTTTTTAATAAAAAACTCGGACTATAATCATTTTCCTATGTGTCCATTTTTTTTAGTTATGGGTGTTTCATATTTTAAAGTTCAAAAAGCAAGAGACAAAAAAAGCCTCTTGCTTTATCAATATTTTTTTAACGATACACTAACACCGCACAATTAATGGCACTTACTAAATTTGCCACTCGGAAATCAGTACTTGTAGTTATTGATTTAGTACAACTACAAGAAGATTCTGAACAAATCCAAGTATTGCCAGATTTTTTAGGGACACACCCCTTTTCCCAAGAACAATTAGTAGAACACGTTATGCTTGTTGCGGAATAACCTCCTCCTGCATTCTGAAGACTTGTTGCAGGCGGCGCATAATAAACCCCGTCGTCAAACGTAAGTATTTGACTTACAGAAGTTTCTTTAACTCCATTCTTTTCGTCGTAGAGTTGAAACAATAACCCTGCATTTTTTCCTGTTTTGCTATCGTCTTGCACTTCAACAAAACCTAACTTCAAATCAGAATTTTCTTTGTTAAACGCCTCTTGCACGTCTTTTTGATAGAACAGCAACTCAATATCGCCACTCTCGGTTACCTTAGCAATCGGAATTTTTTCCTCTTGCTGCGGTGCTTTTTGCACAAACAGTTTATCTTCCATATCAGATGTTTTTTGACAAGAAGACAGCCCTAATGCGGCTACTGCCGCAAATAAAAATACCTTTTTCATAATACCATTTTGTTTTAATTAATAAAATAAAGTTAATTTGCAACCCAAAAACTTTAGGGGACTTCTAATAATTCATTTTCATACAGAGCCGAAGTCCCAACAAAAACTCCACCGAAAAATCACTGCAAAGTTAAATCAATAAAATGAGAAAAACAATATTTTTTTTCACTTTA
>JAITOP010000371.1 GCA_031289895.1 Prevotellaceae bacterium | reverse complement strand
CATAATCAGGAGTTTTAATCATTTTTGAAAGAAAACTGAACTCGCGTTATTCTTTCAAATAACGTATTTTTTCTTTTAAATCAATATTATTCATATTTTCCCCCGTTAAGCGGCATTTGCAATGCCGCTTTTTTAACATTATCGGATTTGCAATCCGATATACATATTCTGTTGTTCTCATATTGTTCTATATTTTTCATTTACTTTATTATTATACAATTACAAATTGTTTCTTGTTTTCCAAGTGGCATTACAAATGCCGCTTAACGTGGGAATGCGGAACTGAGCCTTGCTTTTAGCTCGACGTAAATACGTTTCTAATAACTGAAATCCACTTAACATAATATTTATACTTTTTTTATTCTCCAAAAATTTTCTCCAAAATTTCTATATAATTGAGATATTTTTATTCCTGTTTGTAATTTTTCTTCCGGAACAAATTCAACAAAACCTTTCATAAATTCAAATATATTTTTAGCTGCAAAATAAGGCTCTCCATTATCCCATACTATAATATAAATATTATCTGCATCTTCAGATTTCGTACTAATGTATAAACCTCCTCCTCGTCCAATATCCGCGATTTTCAAAAATTTATAATTAGTCCATCCCTCTTCATATTGTAAAAAACTATACCAATCATTATAAATTTGTTCAATATCATAAAAATAAGAAACCGATATAAACCATATTTCATTATTTTGCAAAGGATAATAGATAGCCCCAGAACAAGAATAATAATCTTTAAATCGGCTATCATAGTATATATCATTTTTTAGTGAATAATTCTTCCCTGTTAAAAATGTAGAATAAAATAATTTAAATAATTGGGGCAATTCAAAAGCAAATTTAGATTCGTATTCATCTAAATTTATTGTGTTTTCAAGTGTTCTTGTTGTTAAAAATTCAAATCCTCTCTTTTCCATATATTATTATTGTTTTTTATTAATAAAAAATATCTTGTAATACTCTATTAATTATAGCATTCCCTCCCGTTAAGCGGCATTTGCAATGCCGCTTTTTTAACATTATCGGATTTGCAATCCGATATACATATTCTGTTGTTCTCATATTGTTTTATATTTTTCATTTACTTTATTATTATTCAATTACAAATTGTTTCTTGTTCTCAAGCGGCATTACAAATGCCGCTTAACGTTTTTTTAAAGTTATAACGTTTTTAAAGTTATAAAGTTCATAAAGTTCATAAAGTTATAAAGTTCATAAAGTTTTTAAAGTTTTTAAAGTTTTTGGACAAATCAACAAAAAACAAATCAACAAATCAACAAAAAACAAATCAACAAAAAAAACAATTTCACATCATTCAACCTGTGCATCTTCTTTTGATGTTGTTATGATTACTACCATCGAGGGTTGAAGGTTTTTTACAAGTTTCAGTAAATCTTCGTTTCGCAGTCGAATACAGCCTTCGGTTGCCCGCGTTCCTATTGATTCGGGAGCGTGTGTTCCGTGAATTCCTATTCCTTGAAATCCTGTTTTTAACCGAATAAAATATTGTCCGTAAGCGCCTTTTATCTGACCTTTTCCATCGCCAAAATCATGCGTCCATGTTGAGGCGTTTTGTATTTGCTGAATTGTGAAAACGCCTTCGGGAGTTCTGTTGTCGCCGCGTTTCTTTTTGTTGCCGTAATTGCGTCCGCAGGCAACAGGATATTCTTCGAGAACGTTTCCGGTAAGGTCGTATCGCCGCAGTTTCATATCTTGTTTTGATATTACAATAAACGAATCCTGAGCAAAAACGCCTGACGTTATTATTGTTGCAATGGCAAGCATAAATATTTTTTTCATAATATTATATTTTTATTCTACGTAAATCACAAGTCCTTTCAGATATTCTCCTTCGGGATGATAAATATTTACAGGATGGTCGGCGGGTTGCGTAAGTTGGTGCAAAATACGAACATTGCGTTTGCTTATGGCTGCTGCCGAAAATACTGCATTTCGAAAATTTATTTTATCAACAGCCTGCGAGCAACTGAATGTAAACAAAATTCCTTTAGATTTTATTTTTGTTAACGCTGCAACATTCAGCCGTTTGTAGGCTTGCAGTGCATTTTTTTGCGCCGAATTGTGTTTTGCAAATGCCGGCGGGTCAAGAATTATTATATCGTAAAAATTATCTTCGGCGTTTCGCATAAACGAAAATGTATCATCCGCAAATGTCTGATGATTTGCATTTTTCCCGAAATTAAGTTCGATATTTTTTTGTGTTAATTCAATCGCTTTTTGCGAACTGTCAACCGAATGAACAAGATTTGCGCCTCCGCGAAATGCCGATACCGAAAATCCGCCGGTATAACAAAATGTATTAAGTACCAAAGCGTTGTGTGTATATTGTTGTAATAATTTGCGATTTTCGCGTTGGTCGAGAAAAAATCCTGTTTTTTGACCTTCTTCCCAATTAATCAAAAATTTATTTCCGTGTTCCAATATAATTTCTTCGTTTTGATTTTTGTTTCCGAAAAGATATTGGTCAACAACGTTTGCATTTGCGTTGAACGGCGCGGTTGCCGAACTTTTATCGTAAACGGCAGTGATTTTGTTTCCGAATATTTCTGTCAATGTTTCGCATATTATTTGGCGTTCAAAAAACATTCCTGCCGAGTGCGCCTGCATTACAGCCGTTTCTCCGTAAATATCTATAATTAAACCCGGCAACATATCGCCTTCGCCGTGTACCAAACGATATGCGGTAGTGTGCGCATTGTTTGCAAGTCCTAATTTTTGGCGCAGTGCGTATGCCGCAAATATTCGTTTCGACCAGAAATTTTTATCAATTTTTTCATCTTCAAAAGTCAATATTCTGCAAGCAATAGAGCCTGTCTGATAATGCCCTCGCGCTATAAATTTATTATCGTGAGTGAGTATGTCAACGGTTTCGCCTTCGTCGGGTTTTTGGGAAAATTTTGCAATTGCGCCCGAAAAAATCCAAGGATGAAAACGTTTTAGCGATTCGTCCCGATTTGGTTTTAATATTATTTGTTTACTCATAATTTTAAATCGAAAAATTTATTTTATTTAATTTCTGATATATTTTAAAACAAGCCCACGCATCTGTTGCTGCATATAGTTTTTGCGCGTTAGAATATTCGTCTTTTTCCCAATTCGATAAACGTTGCGATTTTGATATTCTAAAACCAAGTACTATTGCTGCAATTTTTTTCAAACTGTTATCTTTTATTCCGAATTGATTTGTATATTGTTGTAAATCAATAAAACAAGCGGGATTAAAATGTTTTAGTTTTTTTAATGCCCGCATATCGTCGGTTATTCCCAAACCTATTTTTATGATATTTTTATTTTCAAAAATATCTATAATCGCTTGCTGCAGTCCGATAATATTTATACGTATAAGAAAAGCCTTATCGTTTGTGGCTAATTGCAAAAGAGCAATATATCTTTTCGAACCTTTTGTAAATCGCGGTCGGGCTTCGGTATCAAATCCTATGAGCGATTTATTTTGCAGATATTCAGCTGCTTCATTAAGTTTTTGCAATGTATCTACAAGTATTATTTCTCCCTCAAAAGAACGACATTCAAGTAAATTTACATCTTCATTTTTTATATTTTCTGTAAACATTAAAACATATATTTTATACAAAATTAATAAAAAATTACAACAATATCGGGAGAGTGAAGAATTGAGAATTAAAAATTAA
>JAITOP010000327.1 GCA_031289895.1 Prevotellaceae bacterium | reverse complement strand
GAATTATTGTGTTTTTTACCCTTTCCTGAATAATTAATATTTCTTCCATAATATAACAATTTTTAGATTGTTGTTTTATTTGCAAATTTATATAATAATTTTGAATTGACAATCATATTGTAGTCAATCGCTACTTAATTGCGCCATCCTTTACATTTAGCAGTAAATCCCGCCTCTCAATTTTCATATCGCCTCGTGCTGTTTTCGTCTGAAAAAGCAATTTCAACCGACACACTATGGTTGTTGTTACTAAATTTTTGCGGAATCATCTTATAGAACAATAGCAAATTGTACCTTGATTAGAGTATCTGTTTTTCGCTCTATAGCAAAAAAATCAACCCTCAAAACTTACAGCTACCGACTAAACTCGGCAAGGTCAAAAGTAAACGGCAGCATCAATCTTACGCTGTCGATGGCAATAATTGATTTTGAGCCGCCCATTATGAGTTTTATTTTTGTTTTCTGGCGGTTTTCGCTTTCAACTAATACCTGTCGGCACGAACCGCAGGGATAAACCTCTTTATCGTTAATTTTATTGTCAACTGCCGACGATACTGCAATTGCTTTTATCGCAACATTAGGATATTTTGCATTTGCATAAAATACGGCAACACGCTCGGCGCATAATCCCGACGGATACGCATTGTTTTCTTGATTGCTTCCGGTTATTATTTCACCGTTTTCGAGCAATACTGCCGCACCTACATTAAACTTAGAATAAGGCGCATACGAGGTTTTTGTTGCTTTGTTTGCCGCTTCGAGCAAAAGACGGTCGGCTTCGTTCATTTCGTTGATAGAATTGTAACGTTTTGCTTTGATATTTATCTCAAATTCATTCATTTCAAATTTATTTTTGTTGATAATTTTTCATAAAAAACTAATAATAAAATAATTTATGACGCTGCAAATTTAATATATTTTTATTATTTTAATAACTTTGTAAAAAATTTTAGATATGAAAAAAGTTTATTTGTTATTATTTACATTCGCATTATCGGCAAATTTTATGTTTGCACAAAAGCTTACCCGCGAGCAATATATTGAAAAATACAGTGCTATCGCAATTCGTCAAATGAAGGCTTACGGAATCCCCGCAAGCATAATACTGGCGCAGGCTTGTTTGGAATCGAACAATGGAAACAGTTCGTTAACTATCAGCGGAAAAAATCATTTCGGAATAAAATGTGCGGGCTGGCAAGGTCGTAAAGTTTACCACGACGACGATAAAGCCAACGAATGTTTTCGCGCGTACAATACTGATGAAGAATCGTTTGTTGACCATTCCGATTTTTTGCGTTATCGCCAGCGTTATGCTTTTTTGTTCGATTTGCCTGTCAGCGATTACAAAGGCTGGGCGCGGGGTTTGAAAAAAGCAGGTTATGCAACAGCACCGAATTATGCCGAAATGCTGATAAAAATCATAGACGATTTTCAACTTTATAAATACGATGACAAAAATTATGTACCGTCTAAAACAGCTGCCGCATCAAGCAATACGCACAGTTCGCAGAAACAAAATATCGAAGTTGTGAAAAAACCTTCGGAAGCAATGCGCGAATATAATATTGATAATTTTGTTATTGTTCTCAACCGCAATGTAAGTAAACGTAATGGAGTGAAGTATATAACTGCAAAATACAATGATACTTACGAGCGAATAGGGGATGAGTTTAAACTAACAGCATCGCAACTCCGAAAATTTAATGACGATGCAAAAACGGCACAGCCCAAGCAAGGCGATGTAGTTTATATTGCAGCCAAAAAATCGAAAGCAGGCAAGGATTTTCCAATGCACATAGCCGAAGCAGGCGAAACTTTACGAGGAATTTCTCAACTATACGGCGTTAAATTAAGCAATTTATGCAAAAAAAATAATTTGGATAAAAATGCCGTTATTGACGAAGGACAAACGATTTACCTTAGAAATGATTTGAAAAAATAAAATATTTTGCGGTTTTTATCAAAAATATTAATTTTGTGAATAAATTTATGGTCGGAATATGCAGAAAAAAGACCTAAAACAGAAGTATGCGCAATGTAAAATAAAATTTTATGGTATTAGTATGGGCACGTAAAGGATATATTCCTGTATTGTTCTTCATTGTTTTAATGATTGTTGGAACGAGTATAAGTAAAGGAGAACATTTTGATTATGTTATTGTTTCTAATTGTTTCTTAACAGGGATTTTTTGTTGGTATTTTGGTAAAAAGTGGAATCACAAGCTAAAAAAGAAAATACTTATAGATGAAGAAACAGGGAAAAAATATGTTTTAACAAATTATCACACACTATTTTGGATACAAGTACAATATTGGGGCATTATATTTCCAATATTTGGAATAATAATATTGGTACAAAAGTCAATTATAGCAGCAATAATTTCATTTTTAATATTAGCGATTGTAATATTTATGCAAAAAAGCAAAAACGGTTCAGTAAAAATCACCGATACTAACAAAAAAACAATAGTTGTAGAGAATGAAATAAAAGAATCGGAAGAAGAAAAACAAGAAAGACTAAAAGAAAAAGAAGACCCAAATCGGTTTATGCCACAATAAAATATTGATTCAAAATGATTTAATTATATTCTGTTTCTTGCATTATTATATTTGCTGCTAATAGATTTCTTATTTCTTTTCCCAATATACATTGATATTTTTACTTGAACTGTGAACATATAAATGCTTATAATTAAATTGTTTACTATGTTTACTATTCAACAATTACTATGCAAATAAACACATCGTAATAATAATCAAACCGTTGGCGTTTTTAACTCGAATTTTATAAGCATATTATTCTGTGTTGATATTGAAATAGTAATATATTTAACAATCATATTATAAAATATTTAATGTATTAATTTATTGATAATTTATAAAATATGTTACAGTTTCAAATTTCAAAATATTATCAAAATATATTTTAACATTTTTTTATTATTGGTAGAGTAGGAGGTGAGTAAATTTTGCCGCTAATTTCGTCGCTGTAATAAATCAATAACCGTAAAAATATTTTATCATAATTTTATAGATATAAACAACTATTATTGTTTTAGTTAATATATTTACTATTTTTATTTATGTATTTTTGTTTATGTCTTCCTTTTTAATATTCTGTGAAATAAATGATAGATAAATATCTATAATATAAATTTTTATCATATTTACTATTTTATAAATTATTTTAAAATTAACACATCGCTGTAATGGCTCTGCAACTCGTTGTTTTGATTAATACAGAAATTGTATTATGCTTAATAATCACAGTATAAAGTATTAATGTGCCAATTTATTGATAATTTATTATTACCGAAGCAATCCGGCAATTTGCTTATTTACTTTGGATTGTTTCACTTCGTTAGCAATGACGAAACGCAAAGTTAAACCGTGTGAAGTATAACTTACAATTCTAAAATAAATACTTCCCTTTGCCGTTAATAACGCAAAATGTAATGATAATTTCATTTGAAGATAAAGAAAATGAAGAAATTAAAAAATATATGTCCGGGAGAAATTTTATTGGAAGAATTTTTAATTCCAATGAATATTTCGCAATATAAACTATCAAAAGAATTGAAGATTCCGCAAACGAGAATTTCGGAAATAATAAAGGGAAATCGCAGAATGACAGCAGATACGGCTTTACGTTTGAGTTTGTTTTTTGGCAATTCTGCCAAATTTTGGCTGGGCTTGCAAGATGATTTTGATATAGAAAATGAAACTCAAATAAAACACTACGAATTACAGCAGATAAGGCAATTGATAATGGTTAATTATTAGTGGTTAATGGTTAATAATTTGCTGATAAGTTGGTTGTTATTAATTGCTTAGTAAATTTTTTAATTGCAAAGTTCTTTATTAAATGTTTCGTAATTCGTAATTCATAATTCGTAATTGATTTAAACTATAAGTCATATTTTAAACCGATATTTAAGCCTATATTAAAAGGTTTTTCGGTTCGGAAACTCATTGGTTGACGATTGTCTTTTATATAGTAAACTGCGTTTGGTTCGGCATAAATCCCTATGTTTTTCGTGAAATTGAACGATAATCCCAAACCTGCATTTGCCGAAAACTGTAATCCGCGCACGCTGCCGCTCTCGATATCCTGTATTTTTTGCAAGTCCTTTGTTATTCCCGATTCTTTGTATTTATACGATACGCCTTTTTCCGCAATAAATTCGCCCGAAAGATATATGTTAAAATTACTCTTTTTCCACAATAAAAATTCTGCGCCAACAGGTATGCCAACATAATGAATTTGTTGTTGTTGCTTTAATGCGTCATCGCTATGTTCCGACACAAAATATGAATATGATAAGCCTGTTTTCAGTATTATACGTTCGCCAATATTTTTCTTGATGCGTATGCCTAAATTCATTGGTCGTTTATGTTTCAAATTTGTTTTATCGCCTGACAGATACTGCGTTGCAGACAAACTTTTTTGTCCGTAATCTATTGGTGTTGCTGCTAAAAACGGGTCGTTCATTTCTGACGAATTTGCAGTTGCCTGTTTAGCCCCCGAATTATTTATGAAATCGCTTGTAACAGAGCTACTTCCTATATTTTGTCCTGATTCAAATGCCAATGTCAGTTTATGTTTATTTTTCCCTTTTTGATTTTCAGTTTCGGGTTGATTCCACCATTCTTCGTTGGTGTTTAGAGTTTTATTATTCTGATTGTTTGCAGGTTCTGTATTTTGTTTATCATTAAAATTTGATGTTTCCGTTTTTTCGGGTGTAGTATTATTTATTTGCGATTTATCGGTTTCTTCATTCGTAACATTGTTATTATTAGCGTTTTGATATTGATGCAATTCACTATCCGTATTATTTTTATCTGATGTTGTATTATTATTAGTGTCAGTATTTGTATTTTTGTTTATTTGTGTTTTTTGATTTTCGATAACAGGATTATCATTTTCTACAACAATCTGATTTTGATTATCTTTTACTGTTTCGATATTTTCATCAGATTTTATTGTTTGTGTATTTTCATTTGTTTTTGCAATTATATTATCATTAGTATCAGATGTATCGGGTTTTAGCAAAAACATGATAATCAGCAATGCAGCAACAATTCCCGTTGTTCCGTAAAAATAAAACAAAGGAATAATTTTTCGCTTACGTTTTTTATTAAGTTGCTCACTTATAATGTCCCAATCGGATTGACTAACTTCGGTTTCGTGATTGTAAAGTTTTTTGTGAAACAATTCTTTTAACTTATCGTTGCTCATATTTTATGATATTTATTTATACATTAATTTTATTTTTTCTTGTAATAATGTTCTTGCTCTGAAATAGTTAGCACGTGATGTTGAACATGCAATTCCAAGTATTTTTGCAATTTCTTCGTGCGAATAGCCTTCAATTGCGTGAAGATTAAATACACTGCGAAACGGCGCTGGTAGTTCTTTTATATAATTCATTAATTCATTTGCTTCTAATTGATTATCGGCATCGGCTATGGTGTTGTCTGCAATTTGTAATTCATCATTTTCATCATCAATGCTTTGATATGACATTTTTTTCATTTTACGAAGCCGTTCCAAGCAGATATTAACAAAAACTTTACGAATCCATCCGTCGAGCGAGCCTTTTTGCTCAAATTTCTCAATTTTATCGAACAGTCTTATAAATCCGTCGTGCATTGTATCTCTGGCTTCATCTTCATCGCACATATACCGAACGCAAACACTTAGCATTTTTGTGGCATAGCGTTCGTACAGCTCGCGTTGGGCGTTGATATTCTTGTTTATACAGCCTTCTACTAAGTATTCGTCGGTCATATCATTGCAAATAAATTTGCATTTAGCATTTTCTCAATAGATGATTTTTTTATCCAAAACGATGCAAACTTCTTGATTATTTAACGATATTTAACCATTCGCCTATTTTTTTCCAATAGCGGCGATGAAAATTTTCACCTTTTTCGCCGCCATATAGCGATATATAGTTTTGATTATCAGTATCGTCAAAATTCAACTTTATTTTTGCATCATTTTTATACAAATTTGTGTACTCGGGATGAAATTGTGTTGCTGCAACATGTTTATATTTTTTATGAACCATTGCCTCAATAATTTTTCCGTCCGGCGAAGTTGCCGCTACTTCCAAGTCTTTACCTGTTTTTTTCGCTGCCTGATGATGATAACTTAAAACGTACGGCTCGCTTTTACCGGCAATTTCGGTAAATATATTTTCGCCTGTACATTTTATCTGATGAAAATTATAACCCGTCAACTCCTCGTCATAATCGAAATATGAATTATAGTTTTTGTGCTGAGCATCAGGTGTTTTCAGTACATCTTCGGCTGTTGTAAGATTATAAACTTCGACAGGAATATCCTGAATCATTGTACCGCCTGTGGCACAGTTCATTGTCTGCATTCCAAGACAAAATCCGATAACTACATAATCGGGTTTATTTTCGAGTAGAGCGGTGTAATTTTCGTTTTGACTGCCGCCAAGCAAATGAAATAAAAACGATAATTCAAAAAAATGTCTGTAAGGGTCTGTAATTACGGTCATTAAATGTGTTTTCTCGCCAAAACATTCGCCCGGAATATCAGGACCGCCAAAGAAAAAAACGCCTTCGGTTTGTTCAAATATTTCCTTGAATAAATTGCTACAATCGTTTTGTTTATAAATGTTTTGCGGCGATAAACTGCCTTCGCATTTCACTAATTTTATTGCCAGATTATTTTCGTCAATATATTTTTGGCTGAGTTGAAAATCATAATTTTGTTTAGCATGGTAAAGACCTGTTATTCCAAAACTGTCAATATTTGGAAGAATGTCATTATCAATTAAATATCTGAATGTTTTGATATTAGAAACAGTAGGATTCATTATTGCAACGCTGTATTTGGGAAACGCTTTTCCTTGTTTTTTATCGTTTTCTGACTGTTGCGAGCATGATATAATTATCGCAGCAAACGTAATCAGCAGTAATATTTTTTTCATCATTTTATTCATTTTTTTAGATTATTTTAATTTTAATTTATTCGTTAACACCTTCAAATGTAGCAATTTCGGCGCTCATTTGAGTCAAAATAAGTTTATTTCCAATAACAGTGCAGGCATCGGTGCGCGAAATGACCGAAAAAAACAATCTTTCGGGATTATTTCCTCCCAAACAGCCTCTTTGTGTTGAAATAACGTTATCTAATTTAAGAATATCGCCCGAAAGATAATACGAGCCGCTGAACCCATTGCAGCCCGAAAATCCCGAAAAAGTATCGTCATCGCCAAAGGTAATGTATGCAGGTTTTGGTGGCGATTCAATTTGTTGACCATCAATAGTTTTCAAAAGCCATTTGGTGTTTTGGAAACTTAAATCTTTTTGCGGATTTGATTTTTCGGATTGTTGTTGCTTATCCGAATTTAGGTTAGATTGCTGATTTTCAACCGAATTTAAATTTGTTTGCAAATTTTCGGTAGAATTTAATTTTTTTTGCGAACTGCAATTAACTGAAACTGCAGTCAAAATTGTAATAATTAACAAGTATTTTTTCATTTTCTTTTAATTTTAAATTTTTATTAATATTTTTGTAAAAAATTTTGTTCAATGATAATAAAACAAGCCGATTTTATATGTAGCAGTAGCAAAACCGAACAATGTCCGCAAACCAAATTACCGGAATATGCGTTCATTGGACGTTCAAATGTAGGAAAATCTTCGCTAATAAACATGCTAACAGGCAAAAAAAAATTAGCAAAAGTTTCGGGTACTCCGGGTAAAACGCGGTTAATCAATCACTTCCTTATAAATAATTCTTGGTATCTTGTCGATTTGCCCGGATATGGATATGCCAAAGCGTCAAAAACCGAAAGAGGTGCGTTTTCGCGCATAATAATTGATTATCTCGAACGCCGCGAAGAAATGACTTTGCTTTTTGCCTTAATCGACAGCCGCCTTGAACCGCAAAAAATTGATATTGAGTTTATTAATATTCTTGGCGAAAACGGTATTCCCTTTGCCATAATTTTCACAAAAACCGACAAACTCGGCACAGAAAAGTTAAATCAAAATGTCGAAGATTATAAAAAATTACTGTCGGAATTTTGGGACGAACTGCCGAAAATTTTTATCTCATCCGCCGAAAAAAAGACAGGTAAAGATGAGATTCTTGATTATATTGATGAGATAAACACGAAGTTATGAAGTTTTTAAAGTTATAAAGTTATAAAGTTTTTAAAGTTTTTAAAGTTATAAAGTTTTTAAAGTTATAAAGTTTTTAAAGTTATAAAGTTTTTAAAGTTTTTAAAGTTATTCAACTTTCGTTACTGCGCTCGGCTTGATTTTATACATAAAATAATATCCCACAAAGGCACAAAGGTCACAAAGAAATTTTTATTAAAATATTTAAAATCAATATTTTCTTTGTGTTCTTTGTGTCTTTGTGGGAGAAAAAAATAAGCCTACAAATAAAAATGGGATAATACTTTTATACAAAACCATACCAACGACTAAATACTAAATACCAACGACTAAATACCAAATACCAACGACTAAATACTAAATACCAAATATACCAACGACCAAATACCATAATTAAAAAATATTTTTTGCAAATCGTTTTTATTTTGTAAATTTGCGGTGTCATAATAACATTAAAATCACAAAATGTATATAGTCGGTAAAAACGCTATTTTTAATATTGGGCTAAGAATAAAATTTATTGCAGAATTATTGCCTTTTAACTAAACATCTGCATAATTTATACTTGTTGACAGCGAAATGTCAACAAAAATCACTTATTTTATATCAAATTAACATATTTATTAATCAATTTATTTATTAATGTAATGAAAAAAAATGTAATAATAATCGGCGCAGCAGGGCGCGATTTCCACAATTTTAACACCTATTTCAGAAACAACGAAAATTATGATGTGCGTGCATTTACAGCAGCACAAATCCCCGACATCGACGGACGAAAATATCCTGCCGAACTTGCAGGAAAACTTTATCCGCATGGCATTCCCATTGTTGCCGAAGAAGAACTTCCGCGATTAATTAAAGAGCTTGACGTTGATATTTGCGTTTTTGCTTACAGCGACGTTCCGTACAACCGCGTGATGAATATCAGCGCAATAGTAAACGCCTCGGGCGCAGATTTTATGCTGCTGGGACCAAAAGAAACGCAGATAAAATCCACTAAACCTGTCATTTCTGTTTGCGCAGTGCGTACAGGTTGCGGCAAAAGTCAAACATCACGGCGAATTATCGAAATCCTTGTAAACAAAGGTTTGCGGGTAGTTGCGGTTCGTCATCCTATGCCTTACGGCGATTTGAACAAGCAAAAAGTACAACGCTTTGCAAGGGTCGAAGACCTTGCTAAACACGAATGTACGATTGAAGAAATGGAAGAATACGAACCTCATGTAGTTACAAACCGCAACGTAATTTATGCGGGAGTAGATTATGAGGCAATTCTTCGCGAAGCAGAAAAAGACCCCGATGGCTGCGATGTAATACTCTGGGATGGAGGCAATAACGACTTTTCATTTTATAAATCGGATTTGACAATTACCGTTGCCGACCCTTTGCGTGCAGGAGCAGAGGTTTCGTATTATCCGGGCGAAGTTACGGCGCGCATGGCAGATGTTATTGTAATCAACAAAATAGATTCTGCGTCTCTCGAAGATATTAATACCGTGCGCGGAAATATTGCACGAATAAATCCTAAAGCGGTTGTGATTGATGCAGCATCGTATCTTACTGTTGATAAGCCCGAACTTATTACAGGCAAACGAGTTCTGGTTGTAGAAGACGGACCAACGCTAACTCACGGCGAAATGCGCATAGGTGCAGGAACTGTGGCAGCACGGAAATTCAATGCCCAAACTTTGGTTGACCCGCGCGAATATACCGTTGGCAAACTCTGCGAAACATTTATAAAGTATCCTAATATCGGAACTCTTTTACCGGCAATGGGTTATGGCGACCAACAAGTGAAAGACCTTGAAAAAACAATTGCCGCCACACCTTGCGATGCAGTTGTAATTGCTACACCTATTGATTTACAGCGAATTGTGAAAATTCAACAACCATGCGTAAAAGTAGGTTACGAATTGCAGGAAATAGGCTATCCGAATTTGGAAATGGTTTTGGATAAGTTTATTGAGAAATTTGATTTGAAGAAGTAATAATTTATAATCAAGTATTTATTTGAAAATTCCGTGCAGATTTTTGTGCGGAATTTTTTTTGCTATGTTGCTAAAATGCGGATTACAAATCCTTATACTCCATTTTCGCAGGATTGCAAATCCTGCGGAGCGGGGTAAAGCAAAGAAACGTAAATTAAAATTATACTAAACTCCAGCATAAATTGCGTTTTCGTCATTGCGAGCTTGCGAAGCAATCCAGAGTAAATAAGCAATTTACTGGATTGCTTCGGGCTACGCCCTCGCAATGACAAATACCGCGCGAAGCATATACCTATCCATTTTTCATTGATTGTCATAACAATTGAGAAAATTTTCCACATCTATCTTATTTTGTGCCTGTTAGCACGTTTTTTTCTATGTCATAATCAATATTTTTATTTCTTTGTGCAAAAATATACTTTTATTTTATAATATGCAAAAATATTTTTTTTGTTGGGTCAATTTATTTTCGTTATATGGTACATTAAAAATTTTCCATTCGCAGAAAATCGGCAATATGCACGTGTTTGATACCGTTTATATTCTCTTTCCAAAATTCGTCCATTGTGATTACATATTTTGGAAAATTATCGTTAATCAGTTGTAATACTGAAAATTCACGCTCGGCGGTTTGTTCACTATCCAATTTATAGGCAACTTGAATATAAACTTTTTCGCCGTGTTTTTCGGCAATAAAATCAATTTCCTTTGTGTCAATTTTCCCGACAAATACTTGATAACCGCGCCTTTTCAGTTCAAGAAAAACAATATTTTCCAAAATTCCGCCAATCAAGCGATCGCGATAACCCATTGTTGCATAAAGTAATGACACATCGCCAAGATAAAATTTTTCTTGTGTTTTCAGAATTTCCTTACCCCGCACATCGTAACGCGGCACACGGTAAAGGATAAATGCCACTTCCAAAGCATTCAAATAGTTATAAATAGTGTTCACATCGACCTTTCGTTGTTGATTTTTGAAATAATCGGCTACGTTTTTCCCCGAAAATGTTTTTCCTATATTGTCAAAAGCATATTTCACAACCCGTTCCAGCAATTCTACATCTCGAATATTATACCTTTGCACCGCATCGCGCAGAATGACAGACGAATAAATATCGTAAATAACTTTATGAGCTGTATCTTCTTGATAATCTGCCGTATGAATCACAGGAAATCCGCCAGCCCGCAAATAATCGGTAAATGCTATTGACTTTTCGGGCAAATAATGTTTGCGGAAATCAATAAATTCATTGTAAGACAGCGTAAAAATCTGAAATTCAACATATCTTCCTGCCAAATAGGTGGCTAATTCTGACGAAAGCAAATGCGAATTTGAACCTGTCAGATAAATATCCGCTTCAAAATCAGTCAGGAAAGCATTTACCGCCTTTTCCCAATCTTTAACCTCCTGAATTTCATCTAATAACAGATAATATTTTTGAGTTCCGTTCATTTTATCTTTTACAAAATCGTAAAGTTTTTTTGCTGTATCAATATCTGAAAACTCAAAACTCTCAAAATTGGCAACAATGATTTGATTTTCGCTTTTGCCCGATTTTATAAGCGTGTCTTTCAACAATTTCATCACTGTTGATTTCCCGCAGCGCCTAATGCCCGTTAAAACCTTGATTTGCGGTTTGTCGATAAACGGTAATAGTTGTTTTATGTACAAATTTCTTTCAATCATAATTGTATTTTTTTTCGATTACAACCACAAAGTTAATCCTTTTTTTTGAATTATTTGTGGTTATATCCCAAAAAACTTTATATTTTTATTCTTTTTTATGGTTTAAGACAAAAAAAATCGGATACAATAAGGTATTCTGTTTTTTGAAACTAATAGAAAATTTTGTACTTTTGTTTTGAAAAATTATTTGTATCAAATTTAATATCAATAAAAATTATGGCTAAAAAAGAGACAGTAAATGTAAAAGGTACTGAAATAACATTTTTTTCGCCACAGAAAAATGAAGAAAATTATATCTGTATTACGGATATAGCACGTTACAAAAACCCGATTGAACCTAAAGATGTGGTTAAAAATTGGATGCGTAATCGTGGAACTATCGAATTCTTAGGACTTTGGGAAAAAATTAACAACCCAGATTTCAAAGGGGTCGAATTCGAACCCCTTCTGTTTGAGGCTGGCAGTAACGTATTTACAATGAGCCCTTCACGATGGATTGAATTGACCAACGCTATTGGAATTTTTACAAAAATGGGTGCAGGCGGTGGTACTTTCGCTCACGAAGACATTGCTTTTGAATTTGCCTCGTGGATTTCTTCCGAATTTAAACTCTATTTGGTTACGGAATTTAAGCGACTGAAACAAGACGAACAACGCCGTCTTTCGCTTGAATGGAATTTGCAACGCACGCTTGCTAAAATCAACTATCGCATTCATACTGATGCCATTAAAGAATATATTATCCCGAATGTTGTTACCAAAGAGCAGATTGCATACAGATATGCGGAAGAGGCGGACTTGCTGAATGTGGCTTTATTTGGAAAAACGGCAAAAGATTGGCGAGACGAAAACCCCGATTTGAAAGGAAACATTCGTGACTATGCCACTTTGGAACAACTTGTAGTGCTGTCGAATATGGAAAGTATTAACGCTTTGCTTATACAACAACAACTTTCGCAAGGTGAGCGGCTCGTACAACTCAACAATGTGGCAATTACACAAATGCGTTCATTGGTTGAAAATAAAGGTTTTAAACAATTAAAATCGTAATTTGTTTTGAAAAATTATAAATACTTTTGTCTTAACTATAATTTTTTTGATTTATATGATTGATACTATTTATTATGATGATTAACGAACAATATAAATATTCTGATTTGACTTCCAAAATAATTGGTTGTGCAATAACCGTTCACAAAGCATTGGGCAGTGGTTTTCAGGAAGTTATTTACCAACGGGCGTTGGAAATAGAAATGAGTTTGGCAGGTATTAGTTTTCATCGGGAATATGAAATGCATATTTACTACCGAGAATAACAAATTGGAACACGCAGAGTTGATTTTTTAGTGGAAAACCTTGTTTCAGTGGAATTAAAAGCAGCTACAAAATTAGAAGATGCGCATTTTGCACAAGCAATCAACTACTTGGAAATATATAATCTTGAAGTGGGCTTGCTAATTAATTTTGGAGAAACAAGTCTGATTTTCAAACGATTGACAAACAAAAAATATAAACCACAAAAATCAAATGAAACAAATGAAACAAAAATATAAATCACAAAATCACAATAAACAAATGAATCACAAAAATTATAGTCCGAACAATATTATAAACGCAGAACTGAAAAATTATATAACGAAAAATATCTTACCGCGATACAATACGTTTGATGGCGGACATAATATTAATCATATTCAGAAAGTTATAGACGAAAGTTTAATCCTTGCACAGCAGTTTGATGTCAACACCGATATGGTTTACGCTATTGCTGCTTATCATGACATTGGTATTGAGAAGAGTAGGGAAGAGCATCATATTGTTTCGGGTGAAATTTTATGTGCCGACGAAAATTTGAAAAAATGGTTTTCGACCGAGCAAATTACAATAATGCAGCAAGCGGTAGAAGACCACCGAGCCTCAAACAAAAACGAACCGCGCAGCATTTACGGCAAAATTGTTGCCGAAGCCGACCGCGATATTTCATTGCAAACAATTTTGCGGCGCACAATACAATTCGGATTAAAAAAATATCCCAATGAAAATTTTGATTTTCAGTTTGATAGAGCATATCAACACTTAGTGGATAAATACGGCGAAAACGGATACCTGAAACTGCATCTACACAGCCAAAAAAACGAAAGGGGACTTATCGAAGTTCGCGCAGCAATTGCCGATAAAGAAAAATTACGCAGTATAGCTAATGTGATAATGAGATTAATGAGCAAATGTGACTAATGTGATAATGTGACTAATGTGCAAATAAGATTAATTGCGACCAGCGACTAAATACTAATAATTTGCTAATGTGATTAATGTGTTAATGTGATTAATTGCGACCAACGACTAAATACTAATAATTTGCTAATGTGATTAATTTGCTAATGTGATTAATTGGCGACCAGCGACTAAATACTAATAATGTGATAATGAGATTAATGTGCTAATGTGATTAATGTGATTAATTGCGACCAACGACCAAATACTAAATACCAACGACTAAATACTAAATACTAAATACCAACGACCAAATACCAATAATCTTATTCATAATTATCCGGTGTAACCTCTATTTTTGCTATAAAAACGCCATTTTTGTCTTTATAATAATATCTTATTGTAACGTTACTGTGTTTTCTGAAATTTTGCATATCCGGATTTGTTTGTATTTGGTTGATTACCATTGGTTTCAGTTCATTTTCAAAATAATCGGGGTCTATTTCATCTTTTGTCATATTTATAGCGGTAAAATTGCCTTGAAGAACATTGCCGGGCAAAGCAATCATATTATCAAAACGAGTATTTTCGTCAATCATAAACGGCGCTGTTTCGTTAAATTTGCTTGCCATTGCCGAAAGTGTTTTATTTATCTCCATATCAGCGTTATCAGGCCTGTTATTGTTCGGGCGACCGAGTTTTCCAATATTATTTGCAGCAAAAACCAATACGGCAATAATGACAAGTCCTAATAAAATTTGTCCGAATTTTGCAAGAGGGTTATTTTTTTCCATAATTATCTGATAAAAAATTTATTGTTATTCATACATATCGGGAGTTATATCAATGTTTGTTACAAAAACTCCATCTTTATCTTTATAACTATATTGTAAAGACATTTTATTTTTTCTGAAATATTCCATATCCGGGTTTGTTCGTATCTGATTGATAATCACAGGTATTTCACTTTCAAAATTATTAATGTTTATTTCGTCAACCGTCATATTTATAAACGATAAATTATATTGAAGTATTCTGTTGGGCAGTGCTGTAATATTCTCAAAACGAATACCTTCGCTTATCATAAACGGTGCGTTATCGTTGTATTTTTTTATCATGTCGGTAATCGTTTTATTTACTTCCGCATCATGATTGTTGGTTTTACCGAATTTACCAATATTGCTTGCCGCAAAAACCAATAGGGCAATAATTACAAGTCCCAATAAAATTTGTCCGAATTTTATGAAAGGATTATTTTTATCCATAATTTTAATTTTCAGATATTTATAATATTATTCTACCAGCGTTCTTTATGAATTTTTTCGGGTTTCCATTTGTCTTTCGGCATTTCTTTCAGGCTTGGATAGCCGATAGAAATCACACACAGCGACTGAATGTTATCGGGATGACCTGTAACTTTTTTTACTGTGCTCATTCTGTTTGCATAAGGATAGCTTGCCGTCCACACTGCGCCGAGTTGCATTGCTTCGGCAGCGAGCAAAATATTTTCGGTGGCGGCAGAACAGTCAACATACCAATATTCTGATTTTGTGGTGTCTGCGCAAACTATTATTGCAAGAGTTGCCTGTGAAAGCATTTTTGCATAAGGCAAATTTGCCGCCAATGCGTCTAAAACCGTTCTGTCGGTAATCACTACAAATTCCCACGGCTGAGTGTTTTTGCCTGTTGGAGCAGCCATTGCGGCGCGTAATAATTTATCAATTTTTTCGGGTTCAACCGATTTTCCTTCAACGTAATCTCTTACGCTTTTGCGATTTGCAATGTTTTCCAACACAATTTCGTCGGTAGGTTTTGATGTTTTTTCGTTGTTGCAGCACGATGTAAAACCAACTGCAATAAGCGATACAATAATTGCTGCAAAAATTTTTGTTTTCATAATTTAGTTTTTTATCATTTTAAGATATTTATTTATAACACTATCGGTATATAAATATCGTTTTATTTTTTGCGAGGCGGTTTTTTCAAATTCGTCGGCAAGCGGTATCACTATTGCGATGTGCGATGCTCTGTTTACCCGTGTGTTTACATAATTGCGAAGTTCTTCGGCAAGTTTTTCCAATATTTGCGATATATCTTCGGTGAACTGTGTATAAATTTTTTCTAATTCTTCGTAGTTAAAACGCACCATAGCAAGCAGTTTACCCTTTCGTTCTATTACCATTGATTCGAGTACGTGTTTGAAATTATTAATTACCGATTCAATTTCTTCGGGATAAACATTTTCGCCCGATGAGCTTAAAATCATGTTTTTCAGTCGTCCGCGAATGTACAGTCGTCCCGTTTTGTCGATAAATCCCAAATCGCCTGAGCGAAACCATCCGTCTTCGGTAAGTACTTCGCGGGTAAGTTCGAGGTTTTTATAATAGCCTTTCATTATATTTTCGCCGCGCATCCAAATTTCGCCTTCGCCTGTAACCGGATTTGGGTTGTTAATGCACAGTTCTACATTTTTCACCGGATAGCCTGCCGAACTCACTTTTACGCCTCCAACAATGGCTGCTGTAACCAATGGCGAACATTCTGTAAGTCCGTAACCTATGGCATAAGGAATTTTTTTGCCTTCAAACAAAAATCGTTCAACCACAGGGTCGAGTTTTGCGCCGCCGATTCCGAAAAATATAAGTTTTCCGCCAAATGTTTCGTAAAGTTGTTTACTTGCTTTTTTGTACATAATTTTTCTGAAAAACGCTATACGATACAAGGTTTTAAGGATGACGGATGATTTTATTTTTTTGATAATTTTTTCTCTAAAAATTTTTTCAATAATCAATGGTACGATTAGAATAAGGGTAGGACGTATTTTTTGTAATGCGGGCAACAAAACGCTTGATGTCGCCGGTTTTTCCAAATAATAAGTTGCTGCTCCGCCAAAAACTCCCAGAATCAATCCGCAACTGTTTTCGTAGGTATGCGAAAGAGGTAGTATGGAAAGAAAAATATCGTATTCATTAACCGCCTGACAGCCATAAGTTTGCACAAGTTGACTACATAAATTTTTGTGCGTTAGCATTACGCCTTTTGGTTTGCCGGTAGTTCCGGATGTGTAAATTATTGCAGCCAAATCGTCGGGGCTAACCGTGTAGTTCAACGGTTCGTCGATATGTTTAATTTCGCTCGAATTTTCGTAAATTTCAAAATCGTCTAATTTGATTTTTGTTTTAAGAGCAGCCGAATTTATTTGACTGACTTTATCTTTCAAACGCTCGGATACAAATATAGCTTTGGTTTCGGAGTGTTGCAAAACGTTATCGATTTCGATGGCTGAAAAATCGGGGAGAAGCGGCACAACTATTGCTCCCATTGCCGTAACAGCAAAATATGCAATTCCCCAATTGGGCATATTTTGCGATAAGATTGCAACTTTATCGTTGGCAGCAATTCCTATGCCCGATAAAAGTTTTTGTGTTTGCACTACCGATTCTCCAAACTGTTTATAAGTTATCGGTTCGCCTTCAACAAAAGATAATGAGGGTCTATCGCTGTAGTTTTCAACACTTTGACAGATTAATTGCTGAAGCGTTTTTGGAAACGTTTTTTCCGATATAATCATCTTTTTATATTTTAAATATCATCTTTTTCATCATATTCTTCTTCTTGTTCATCATCAACCATAAATTCGTCGTCGGGAATAAGACCAAATAAGTCCTTTTCAACATCATCAGTGATTTCACTATCAATTTTAACCGGAACTTTAATAAGGTAGCTAACATCTTCTGTGTCAAGGGTTATAGCGTGAAAGAAGTCGCCATTTCCTTTTTCTACTTTGATAATAAAGTTCCTCCAACCGAGCGGATATTGCTCGTTTAACAACTCAATGAGTTCGGGCGCAAGCTGATTGTAATTAACAACAATTCTGCGTTTTACAGGAGCATTTCCTGATGTTTTTGCAGGTTGCTGCGGTGTTTCTGTTGCAGCATTTTTTTTGTCAACTGTTTTAGTCGTTTTTTCAGAAATTTCTTTTTTAACAGTTGTAGTCGTTTTTTTTACAATTTTTTTTTCAGTAGCTTTTTTAGCTGCAGTTTTTTTAGTTTGTTTTGTAGCTTGTGTTTTTGTTTGTTTTTTGTTTATTGTTGCCATACATCATGGTATATTTATCTAAAAAAGTTTTGCAAGTTTACTATCATTTTTTTAATTTCAAAAAAAAATTTCTATCAATTAGGCATACTTTTTTTGCATTATAAACGATTAATATTATAAATCAACAACATATAAAAAAATAAATATTAGAAAAATTATAAAAATTTAACAATCCATTAATTTGTCCCATAATTTATATTATGTTAAGTTTGGATTTCAAAGGCGCATATTTACTACGAAAATTGAAAGTTTGCCTCCTCCACCAAAAAAAGTTTAATTTTGGACATTAAAAGTTGATAAAATTTTGTTCATAAGTTTTTTATTTCATCACAATCAAAATAATATTTTATCAATATTCATATTCATCAATTCATTTTTACTGCGGTCGGAATAAAACATCGGAATAACTCCGCCCAAATGATTAACGCCGTTTCGTGTAATAGTTAATTGTTTGTCGTCGATTGTAATAAGATTCCATAATTTCAAATATTCAATTTCATCTGCAAATTCATTACATAAATTTTTTCCAAATCTGGTTTTAAAAGAATTCAAATCAATGAAACCAAAATAAAACATGACTGAAATTGCTTTTGCAATCAGTTCCTGCTCAGGCAGTTCGTAAATATCCTGAATTGGAAATTTCCCGTTGTTTACAGATTCAATATAAGATGATATACGTTTATTTGCAGCACCTTGATTATATGAAAGATAGTGCAATCCGAAAGATTGTGCGCCTGCTCCAAGTCCAAGATATGGCGTGGCATTTATAACTCTGTTTGTAAGATAATTACTTGTTCCGTAATCATTTTTTATTTTACTGAATGTATTTTTTCCATAATTAGCGTCATATCCGTTTTGCACTAAGGTTTCATAAGCAATTCTATATTGCCGGTTAATTTTTGCTCGTGTAACATCATGGGCTTCATGCGATATTTTAGTTAGTTTGTATCTCATTTCGTATAGCGTTATGTACTCAGGTTCAAGAGAAACAGCATATTCGACAGTAGTTCGGAAATCGTCAATTGATTGGTCTCTGAATCCGTACATCAAGTCGATATTAAATTTTTTGAAACCCGCTTCGCGTATTTTATCTGCCGCTTTTCTATACAAAAGTATTCCGCCTTCGCGTTCCATAGATTTCAACAATTCGGCATTAACCGTCTGAACTCCCATGCTGATTCGATGATAACCCAAATCGTATATTCCTTTTAATTCCTCGTGTTTATTTACGGCGTTATATGGAGTGGTTTCAATTGACCATGTAAAATCATTGTTAAAATTGAATGTTTTGGTCAATTTTCGGGTTATGATTTCAATTCGTTTCAATCCAAGTTCCGTAGGCGTTCCTCCTCCTATATCAAATCCCACTATTTTCTTATCCGAGCTAATAATATTGCCATATAAATCAATCTCTTTTAATGCTGCATCAACATAATCATCTTTCATATCCATCTCGTTTCCGGATACTACAACATATTCACAGAACTTACATCGTGATTTACAGAACGGTACATGGAAATATAAAGACATATCATTTATTCCGGCATATTCTTTTTCCAGAAAATGTTCGGCAAATTCCTGACGAAGTGCATATTCCTTTATGGATGCAGGCGTTAACGGATATGCGGTATTCGTTATATGATGCATTTCCATTCCTTTATCAAATAAATCATTTAAATCGATTTTTCTCATTGCTTTATTTTTTATAATCATTAAATTATGAATTGTATAAAAATTTTTCACAAAAGTAAAAGAAAATTTTATAAAAGGTTTTTATTTCTGTTTTTTAATGATAATTTTGCAGAAAAATAAATTATAATGAAGTTTGAAATATTGCAGCATAATCTGTTGGAAACTTATTGCGAAACTGTTGGCAAAACTGTTTTAGAACAATATTTATTATTGAAAGACAGCGAATTGTCTATTGATAATTTTAGTTTTTACACTTCCGTTTCTGCCGTTTTCTCTTCCAAAATTGAAGGCGAAGACATTGATTTGGATTCGTACATAAAACATAAACGGTTTGCCATTGAATTTTCACCTGATTACACACGTAAAATTGACGATTTGTATAACGCCTATCAATTTGCAAAATCGGTACAATGCAATGAAAAAAATATCACCATAGCACACAAATTACTTTCAACTAACATTTTACAGGAACACAAACAAGGAACGATACGAACAAACAATATGTATGTACTCGCTGCCGACGGACGTATAGAATATGCCGCAACGTCGCCTTTTGCGCTTGCAGACGAATTAACGAGGCTATACAAGGACCTCCCCTATTTGTTGAAAAAACAATTGACAATACAGGAAATTTTTTACTATGCAGCCTTATTGCATTTGGTTTTTGTAAAAATTCATCCTTTTAATGATGGAAACGGACGCACAGCAAGGCTTATAGAAAAATGGTTTTTGGCAGAAAAATTGGGCGAAAAAGCATGGCTTATCCAATCCGAAAAATATTATTACAACAACCACCAAACATATTACAACAATATTCGCCGCTTAGGCATTGAATACGAAGAACTTGATTATTCAAAATCGTTGCCGTTTTTGCTTATGCTGACTGAGGCGTTAAATTTAGATATATTATTATGAGTTTATTTCAACGAACAATTATTAAAAAACAGATTGCTGCTGCGAACGAAAAAATCGCAAAAGCTTACAAATTATTTGCCTCTTATTTTCTAAATCCTGAAATTCAAGAAAATATACGCGGCAGCAAAGAAGAACAGTTTCAAGAAGGTTTTTTGCGAGAACTTTTTGTAAAAGTTCTTGGCTATACGCTCAATCCCCAACCTAACTACAATCTTATTACCGAAAAAAAGAACGAAACCGACTCCAAAAAAGCAGACGGCGCAATTATTGTCAATGGTGAAGTTCGGGCGGTTATCGAATTGAAAGACCACAAAACCACCGACCTAAAACAAGTGGAAACTCAGGCTTTCGGTTATAAAAACAACAACCGTAAAACGTTATATGTGATTATTTCGAATTTCGAAAAGCTGCGGTTTTATATAGATAATACTATTGATTTTATTGAATTTAACCTATTTACTATTTCGGAAGATGATTTTGCTGTTTTATGGATTTGTCTTGCTTATGAAAACATTGTCAAAGACCTTCCAAAGCAACTAAAATCCGAATCGGTTAGCAACGAAGACCAAATAACGAAAACACTTTATAAAGATTATTCAGACTTTAAACAAAAACTTTTTGCCGATATGGTAAAAAACAATCCGCAATTCGACCAACTTACATTATTTAAAAAATCGCAAAAGTTGCTCGACCGTTTATTGTTTATATTTTTTGCAGAAGATTGCAATTTGTTGCCTGCAAATTCCATCTCACAAATTGTAGAACAATGGGAAACTCTCAAAAAATTAGATGAATACCGTCCACTGTACGACCGCTTTAAAAAGTATTTTGGTTATTTAAATATTGGACACAAAGGTAATAAATACGAAATTTTTGCATACAACGGCGGATTATTTAAGTCTGACGAAATCATTGATAATGTGATTGTTTCAGATGAAATATTGCAATTACATACCTTACGCATAAGCCAATACGATTTTGCAAGCGACGTGGACGTAAACATACTCGGACACATTTTTGAAAACAGCCTAACGGAAATTGAAGAAATAACAGCCGATTTAACAAAGGAATTAATCCCATTGCCGGACAGAAAAACAACATCTAAACGTAAAAAGGACGGTGTTTTCTACACTCCGCGCTACATTACAACTTACATTGTTGAAAATACACTTGGCAAACTATGTTCCAACAAAAAGGCTGATATTGAAATAATTGAAACAGAATATTTTGCCGATAAAAAACGGCAATCAATAACAAAGAAAAAATTAGACGATAAATTGACACAATACCGCAAATGGTTGCTTTCGCTAACTATTTGCGACCCTGCTTGTGGAAGTGGCGCATTTCTCAATGCAGCCCTTGATTTTTTGATGAACGAACATCGCTTGATTGATGAAATGACAAGTAAAATACTTGGTCACAGCATTGTTTTTCCCGATATTGAAAATGCTATTTTAGAAAATAATTTATACGGTGTGGACATAAACGAAGAAAGTGTAGAAATTGCCCGCCTTGCCCTTTGGTTGCGCACCGCCAAACCACACCGCAAATTGACTTCGCTAAACAATAATATCAAATGCGGCAACTCGCTGATACAAGGGGATGAATCCCTTTGCCCTGCAAACCAACAAGGGGTTTCAACCCCTTGCTTCAATTGGCACAAGGAATTTCCGCAAGTATTCAAGGAAAAAGACAAAAAAGCCTTTCACATTACCACAGCCATACATGACAGTCGTACCTCACAACGCATGATTGATTATAAAGTGCGTGAAAGAAGATATAACAAGGGGATTAATCCCCTTGTTAGCAGTCCTCGACCATTGGATGCGGAAGATGAAATTATCATTACAAAAACGATTGCCGAAATCGT
>JAITOP010000144.1 GCA_031289895.1 Prevotellaceae bacterium | reverse complement strand
TTGACTTTTCTCCGCAAAAAACATTAATCTGCAAATTTATTTTCGGTTGCCGATGACGTGCATCTATTGATTTTTTTTCTATCTGAATATCCGTTATATCGGCAACGGGTATTTGAAATTGGCGTGCAACAATCTTTTTGAGAGCCTCGCTGTTTGCCGCCTCTTGTGGCTGAACGGTTATTTGTATTTTTGTAAAGTTCATAAAGTTTTTAAAGTTATAAAGTTTTTAAAGTTCATAAAGTTTTTAAAGTTTTTAAAGTTATAAAGTTTTTAAAGTTCATAAAGCTATAAAGTTTGTAAAGTTCATAAAGTTTGTAAAGTTATAAAGTTTGTAAAGATTTTTTCAACAAAATCGTAATTCGTAATTTTTAATTCGTAATTGATTTTTATCTGTGTTCTTTTAATTTTCAATTTTTGAATTGCCTCCTGCTTTAGCTGGGGGAAAATGAGTATTTTTTTTATCGGCTTTAGCCTAATATTATTGATATTTTGGCTAAAGCCTTTTTTCCTTTTCCTTACTTCCTCCGGCTAAAGCCGGAGGCAATTCAATCGGCTATTCAATTCTTCATTTCTTTTGCCATTAAATCCCCTAAAGGGGAATTTTCTGCACTGCTTAAATTTTACGCACTGCCCAAACTCCCCCTTTAGGGGGCTGGGGGCAATTCTTAATTCTTAATTTTTAATTCTTAATTCTACAAGTCGTGCGGGTGAGCGATAGTAATTCTATTCTGCTTTTTGCTCCGCACTTTTTTGCATTTATTTTTCATCCCCCAATCGCTGCGCTTCATTGGGGGTTATTCATATTAAATCCTTCGGATTTGGTTCATCTATTCTGCTTAAATCGTAATTTTAGTAATTCTTAATTTTTAATTTTTAATTCTTATTTTTTTTCATCCCCCAATCGCTACGCTTCATTGGGGGTTATTCATATTCAAGTCCTTCGGACTTTTTTTGCTGTTCACCTTTCGTAATTTGTAATTTGTAATTCGTAATTGTTAAAACCTGTAAGTAACTCCTGCTGATACTATAAATCCCGGAACTTGGTAGCGGCTGTAAACTTCGTATTTCTGATTTAATATATTCGACAAATTAAAAAATGCTGAAAACTGTTTTGTAACAAGATATTCTGCGCCTAAACCTATATCGAAAACGTCTTTCAGTTTGCGTTTATGTTCAAAAACAGTATTAACATTTATATCAAAATAATTATCATAAGCATAACGTTTTAGCAAGGTGCGTGCATCTGCTGTTAAAATCAAATCGTCAGAAATTTTATAACGAACATTCAAGTTGCCTTCAAATGTTGGTTTATGCCATGCGTAATCGAGTTCAATATTATCTTCCGTTTTCAATCTGTATTTATTATAAACGGCTTTTGCATAAACAGAAAATATATCATCTGTGTACGATAATTCTGCACCGAGACTTGTTTTATTGCCTTTTGCATACATTATACTAAATCTTTTATAATCGTGTATAGAATTGATACCCCAAGCAGCAATTTCAATCATTGGAGTATTTGTATATAAAGGCAAATATTCTAATTTTGAATACGATGCAAATACATTATACGAAAATGCCTCGATATCTCCTTTTATTGAAAATACTCCAATGATTTTGTGATTGGTATTTTTAAATGCGATGCGATTAATACCATAATTCCCAACGTCATAATTATCGAATAATATATAATTATTTTCCAAAGCAAGTTTGCGGAAATTATTTAC
Source organism: Prevotellaceae bacterium (assembly GCA_031289895.1). Taxonomy (GTDB): domain Bacteria; phylum Bacteroidota; class Bacteroidia; order Bacteroidales; family UBA932; genus JAIRKV01. The sequence continues at coordinate 7,101 of JAITOP010000144.1, read as the reverse complement.
TTCGGTTTCGCCTTTAATTTCGACAGCAGGAGTGAAATAATCATGAATTTTGTACGACACTGCAATTGCGGGATATATTCTGTGTTTTATTTTATCGTTATAACTATCCAATAAATATTGCGCTCCGAGTTTTACTGATAAATAATCGTCTTTGTAATTCCATGAGGGTATGGCGCTTAGCAAAATATTATTACCTGCGCTATCTAACGCTTTGTTACGATTGTAAAATGCTGCTCGCGCCGCAATAGAAACGGATTGAACTTCGTCGTCGAGTTCTGCGCCGAGCAAGCCCGAAAGTGCCAAAGCATTTTCTTTCATAGTTTCGCCTTTCTCATTGATGTAGTAGTTTTTATATTTATCTCGTGCATTAAAAAGTTGATACGATGCGCCAAACGAGTAAAAAACTTCGCCTGCCTCTCTGTCCGATTTCCACAAAAGATTTCCGTTGAACAGATTCATTGCGCGTTTATCTTCCGGTTTTTCATCAAGCCATGTATCAGATGCAAAAATATCCGCATCTAAACCATACAAATACAAATCGCGGCGCGAATAATCAACGTTTAGTGTAACTGTTGAACCATCGAGAAAAAATTTAGAAAAAATCCCCAAATCGTTGTTCATAAAATCGCTTTTTACTTTTTCGGTGTGATTGTTGCCTTCCAACTTTGTTTTTCCGAAAAACGAGCGGTGATTTGCATAAAAACCTACAAGCACATTTTCGGTGTTTTTGTTGCTGATATAAAAATCGAGCAACGGCGAAATCTGATAACCTATTCCTGCTCTGATATATCCAAGTCCGGGCATATTGTTGCCGTTATCAATAATTTTTGCCGATGATATTGGCGATAATCCGAAATTTCCGGGCGACGATTTTGGAAAAATTGAATAACTAAATCCGTCTCTAACGTTAGATGAGTCGGCAACGGTTGTTGGTTCGTACCAGATTTTTTGAGCATCCATAACCGACGGGTCGTAGTTGCGTGTAACTTCAACGTCTTTGTTTATTTGCGCCGTAAGCGAAAACGCAAGTCCGCCAAACAAGGCTATTAATAATATTTTTTTTACATTTTTTTGATTTTTCATTTTTTTATTGTGTTTTATTTATTTTTTAATTTTTGTATAGTTTCAAGAGTTTCTTTTGCCTCGTTGTAAATTCCGTCATCGTTTTGGCTGTAATTTTGAAGTATGCTGTTGAGCGTAGCCTCTGCCTGAAAATATTCTTTTTTATCAATATAAATATTGGCAAGTACAATAAAACTGCGGGCAAGCCACAGGCTGTGAAATGTTTTGCTTTCCGAAAACTGATACACCATTTTTTCGGCTTCGGCAGCCTTGCCTGTTCTGTACAAATAATCAATGATATAGTAAGTAGCCTCTGCGCCTTCGATAGTTTTGGGATTTTGCGCTAAGTTTTTGAAAACGGTTACTGCCTCATCTTCTTTGTTGAGTTCTTGCAGGGCGTGGGCTTTTGCTAATATTGCCTCGCGTTTGCTGTCTTCGGTTATCGCCGGCAACGCAATGTATTTTGTAGCCATTTCAACTGATTGCTGATAATTTTTTGCTTTGTAATATGCTCGCATTGCAAATATCAACGCTTCTTTTACGTCTTCGTTGTCGGTTGATTCGTTGGCAACACGGGCAAAAGATTGCGCCGCCGCAGCAAAATCTTCAACCAAATATTTTGAGCGGGCATATCGTTTTAAAATATCTTTAGGCAAATTTTTCGCAGCCGGATTATTTAGTAATTCTCCAAAAATATTTGCAGCTTCGGCGTGTTTTTGCTGGCGATAATAACAATCGCCCAAATAATATTTTGCCTGTAAAACGTTAATTCCGTTGGGATATTCTTTCAAATATTCTTGCATTGTTGTTATCGAATTATTACAATCGCCTAATAAATATTGGCGTTCGGCAGAGGCAAATGCAAGCGAATCGCGGTTGTTGCTCGATACCGAGATATTTTTTTTATCGGCATAAGCAAAAAAATCGTTTACTTTTCCCATTCCCACATAAATATCTTTTATGCCCGCAAGCGCAGTCTGAGCCTCAGGTGAGCTTGGATATTCATCAACAACTTTTTTGTAATACAGCAGAGCCTCGTTGTCGTTTTCGTTGTTGATATTAATAAGTCCGAGTTCTATCAATGCCTGACGATAATACGATGTTTTACTGTATTTTGTCAATATTGTTTTAAATTCTTTTTCGGCATTTATATAATCCTGACTTTGCACATACATTCTGCCCGATTCAAAATAAGCAGCAGCAGCATATTGCGAGTTAGGATATTGCGAAATAAGGGTTGAAAACAATTTGCGTTTTTTCACATTATCGTTCAGCAGTCCAATCGACAGCGCATTTTGATACAACGAATAATCGGGATTTGATAATTTAATTCCGTAAGCTCGCTCGTAGTTTTCGCTTGCTTCTTTGAAATTGCGTTGTTTGAATTTGCTGTCGCCAATTCTGTTGTAGCAATCGGCAACGTATGCGCTTTTTGTTGTTCCCGCCAAGGTCAGATATTTTGTAAACCACGATACGGCTTCGTTGTTGTTGTTTTCGCCGAGTTCGCAATAGCCGAGCGTATAATGCGCCATTTTATATTCGTCGGTATTTTTTATAACATTTGAATTGATAAAGTTTTTCAATCCTGTTTTTGCCGATTTATAATCTTTCAGAATGCACTGAGCCTCAGCCTTCCAGTATTTGGCAAGATTTTCGAGCGTGGCATCGTATTTTGCATATTTCAGCGATGAATCGAAAAGACGAATTGCCTCATTTGCTTTTTTTGCTTTAAATTCGGCTAATCCCGCATGATATGTTGCTTTTTGAAGGTTTGCAAAATCCTGTTCGGTAGGATTTGCAAGACTTTCAACCAGCGCAATCGCCTCATCAAAACGTTTTTCCGAAATATAAGTTGTCATTAAAAAGTTTCTTATTTGCGGGTCGTTTACTTTCGATTTGTTTTCTTTCAAAAAATCGTTCATCGGTTTTGTATCGCCTTTTATTTCCAACGCTAATTTGGCATAATTAAATTTTGCATCGTTGGTAATTTCAGGGTCGAAATTCATTTTGCTTGAGCGTTCAAACATTGGCAGAGCCTTATCTTTTTTGTTGGTGTTAACATAAATACCACCAAGCAGATATAAAACTTTTTGGCTTAAAGTGTCATTTTTTATTGCGATGCGTTGCAATGTCAGCTCGGCTTTGGCATAATTTTCCTGTTTAAAATCAATGAATGACATCAGATAATAATCGGCGGCAGAAATTTTTCCGCGCACGGTGGATGAATTTTCGTATTTATCAAAATATTCGCGGGCTTTTACGTAATCGTTTTTGTATAAAAATGCTTCGGCAACAACGCGAGCCACTTCGCCCTGACGCTGTTTTGTCGCTTTTTCGTAAAATGCTGTTCCTTCGGCTATAACCTTGTCATATTCTTTCTGATAAAAATAAATTTGCAAAATATAATAAGGCGCAATCGCGGCATAATCGCTATCGTTTTTGAGGTTTAAAAAACTTTCGAGAGCGGCTGCGTATTTTTTTTGTTCATACAAAGTGTGGGCATAATAATATTCGGCTTGCGATGCAAATCGTGTGTGAATATTATTTTTTGCATTGGCAAAATATTGCAAGGCTTCGTCGGTATGTCCCGATTTCAGTTGCGATTGACCGTATTTAAAATCAAATTCTCCTTGTTCGCCCGGCGTAAGTTCGCTGCGTTTTACCTGCTGAAAATATTTTTCGACATCGCGATATGAATTTTTCGTATCGTAATAATAAATTCCCAGACAAAACATTAAATCGTTTCGCAGCTTACTGTCGGGATATTTGTTTATAAATGTTTGTGCGGTAACCTCTGCGTTAGGTTGTTTTAATTTCAATGCACACATTGCATCGTAATAATCGATGTTCGATAATTTTGTTTGGTCGGTAGCAGGCGTGGATGCACGTTCCTGCAAAAACAATTGTTGTGCTTCAACGTAAACTTCTTTGTTGTACAGGTCGATAGCCTTGTTGTAATTGCTTTGAGCTTTTGCCGAAAAACATATTGTTGTTAACGCTGTAACAATCAACATGGATTTAAATAATTTTAATTTCATAATTATATTAATTTAATAAAAAAATCTAATAAATGATAAAAAATAAATAACCTGTAAAAGATTGTTTTTCTCAAAAATGCAAGCCGTTAGATTTACATCGTTCGGTAAAAAATCAGCCACCTTTCGTATTGCAAGCCGTAGGTTTTCAACCTCTGCTTTTGCCGTGTTAGCGTTGTATTTATCATTTTTACCAAGCAATAATCCCTAACGGGATTTTTAATCATCTTTTATATTTTGTTTATTTTTCATTACTAAATATTTGATAACAACAATCATTAAAAATTGTTTTTATATGTTTTTGTTGGAACAAATATATAAATATTTTTGTTATCTGCGAAAATTAATCGTTACAATATTACGTTAATGTTAAATTTTCGCAAAAAAACAATAAAAATTTTTCAGCGTTTAGTTACAAAAAATAAATAACCTATAACAAATGTAATGAATACGTTAGGATTCAAATGTTGATAGAAAAAATGTACACACGGCAAATCCGACCCCGTACTGTGTCGAACAGCGGGAAATTTATACATTCTACCAACATACAATCTCTATCTGGATTTTTTTTGTCATCTGTTATAATTTGTTTATTTTTCATCACTTAACCAAAACTAACGGCGCAAATTTAAAAATTATTTTTCATATAGAAATCTTTTTATACTTTTCTTTGGAGTTTTTTCAAACTCTTCGGGATAAAGTTTTATTCGCGATATTTGACTGTAATTAGGAAGTTGTTTGTTTAACTCGTCTTTTTCATCTTCCAGTATTTTTTCCAAATCCTGTTCGGTTAAATTTTCGTTATATGCAAGTTCGTAGTCGGGATAAATCAAGGCTACAAGTTTTCCATCGTTATCAATCACAATCGCCTCATTTACATACGGAATATTGTTTAGATGGTCTTCTATTTCTTCGGGATAAATATTTTGCCCTGAAGGTCCAAGTATCATATTTTTGCTGCGACCTTTTATGTACAAATATCCGTCGGCATCTAAAATTCCCAAATCGCCGGTATGAAACCAGCCTTCGCTGTCGAATACGGCTTTTGTGGCTTCGTCATTTTTATAATAACCTATAAATACATTGTCGCCTTTTACAATTATTTCGCCTATTCCTGTTTCGGGATTTGGATTGTCGATTTTTAACTGTATCGGAGTTATTGGTTTTCCGCACGAATAAATATGCGTTGTTGTCCAGTCATCGTAGGCTACCAGAGGTCCGCACTCTGTCATTCCGTATCCTACGGTATATTGAAATCCTATTTTATTGAAAAATGTTTCGGCTTCGGTGTTAAATGCCGCGCCGCCAATCACAACTACTATCACATTATCGCCAAACGAATGTATCACTTGTTTCAGTATTTTCTTTTGTATGCTTTGTTTTATTATCGGTAGTTTCATTAAAAAGCGGATGCTTGGTTTTTCGAGCATGGGCTTTATTTTGCGCTTAAATATTTTTTCTACAACCAACGGAACTGAGATTATAAGTCGAGGTTTTACTATTGCATACGATTCGAGAATTATTTTAGGTGTCGGTACTCGCGTAAGAAACTGAATATGACAGCCTGACACGAGTGTAAAAACAATTTCAAATATTAATCCGTACATGTGAGCCATTGGCAACATCGAAACAACGCCGCCGCCTTGTAGTTGAGGCAATGCTATGCGTGCAAATTCAAGATTTGCTGTGAGCGAACGAAACGGAAGCATTACGCCTTTCGAAAATCCTGTTGTTCCCGATGTGTAATTTATCATTGCAAGTTCTTCGCTTTTATCTTTGTAATATTTTATATCATTGAGCGTTACACCGTTTTTGTATTTTTCACCGAAAATTTTGTTTATGCTGTTGTTTAGTTCCGATATTGATTTTTTTGCATGTAAAAACTTAAAATCGTTTATCTGAATTATAGCATTTACGTTTTTCAGTTCGTCGGTGCTTAAGCCTTCCCACACAACATCGCCCACAAACAGAAGTTTCGATTCCGAATGATTTATGATATTGTGCATATTATCGGGCTTAAACTCGTGCAGAATAGGCACAGCAACAGCACCGTAAGTAATTGTGGCAAGAAAAGATATTGCCCAGTTCGACGAATTTCGTCCTGCCAGCGATATTTTGTCGCCTCTGTTTATTCCGCATTTTTCAAAAAGAATATGCAAGCGGGCTATGTGCTTTGCAATATCTTTGTAATAATTTTCTTCGCCATGATAATCGGATAACGCGGGTAAATCCCAATTATTCTTTATGCAATCTTCGATATACGAGTTAAAATTTTTATCCATAATTTTTACGTTTATTTATAAATAAATTTACCTTTTTCGGTGATAATTGTCATTTTTTTTTCTGTCGATTTTTCTACTTTTCCTATAATTTGCGCATCAATATTAAATTTATTTGCTGTTTTAATTATTGTTTCAGCATTTTCGGGTTTTACATAAATTTCTAATCTATGTCCCATATTATAAACTTTATACATTTCGTGCCAATCGGTTTGCGACTCGCTTTGTATAATTTCAAACAGCGGCGGTATTATAAAAAAATTATCTTTCATTATATGTTTATTTTCTACAAAGTTAAGAATTTTTGTTTGTCCACCGCCGGAACAGTGAATAATTCCGTGAATATCAGCCCGCATTATTTTAAGAATTTCGGCAACAACAGGCGCGTAAGTTCTGGTTGGCGACAAAACCAATTTTCCGACCGTCAAACCTGTACGCGGTTCAATATCAGTAAGATTATATTTACCTGAATAAACAAGATTTTCGGGTATTGTGTTGTCGTAACTTTCGGGATATTTTTTTGCGAGCGTTTTGCAAAACACATCGTGTCGCGCCGATGTCAGTCCGTTGCTACCCATTCCGCCGTTGTATTCTTTTTCGTAAATGGCTTTCCCATACGATGCAAGCCCAACAATTACATCTCCGTCTGCAATATTTGCATTGTCGATTATTTTGTTTTTTTCGATGCGAGCGGTTACAGTGCTGTCAACAATAATGGTGCGCAC
>JAITOP010000137.1 GCA_031289895.1 Prevotellaceae bacterium | reverse complement strand
CAAATAATAAATGCAAATTTACAATTTTATTTTTGATTTTTTAATCATATATTTTTCAATAATTCTGTTGCCAACATCTCCATTTTAGAAAATGCAAACAGTTTTTTGCCCAAATCTTTTAAAGATGCGCCAATATGATACAAATCATTATCTATTAATTGTCTAAACCATGATTTATAGGATTTTTATTATTAATTTGATGTTCTATCCTGATAATCTTTTTAATCATGAAAAATCATGGTTCAGACATTATTATGCAGCAAATTTATCTGCATCAAAAAAATCTAAAAAATTTTGTTTTAAAAGCAATAAAAAAACCGCTCATTCCGAGCGGTTCTTTAATTTTTGGAGTAATAAATAAAAGATTATTTATCGTTACTGCTTTCATTTGCTAAATTCACTATATCTTTAAAGTTACTGTTATGAAAACCGTTTGCGGCTTTGTTTAAGTCGAGAGTTACAGTAATCAAGTGAGTGATTGTATCCTCTACGCTGATATTAAACATACCACGATTTTTAATGATATACTGCTCAAAATCGCGTAAACTTTCCAATGCCTGTTTGTTGTACAGCATTGCGTTTTCATACTCGTAATCACAAACTTTGATTGCTGCTTCGAGATTAACATTTTTACCATTGATAGAGCATAACATCTTTATTACTTCTCCGATTAAACTTACTTCGCTAAAATACTTTTGCTGTGTATTTTCGAAATAGCTTATTAATTTGCCCAAGCACTCTTTTACACCTTTGCTAACAACAAATGGTAATTGTTCTGCTTTTTCTGTTTTTTTCGTTTCCATTATTAAAATATTTTATTGTATTGATTTAATTAATTTAAGATTTTACAAATTTATACAGATTTTTTCAATTCTCCAAAATATTTTTACTTTTTTTTTGTTTTTCAAGTATTTACTTGTTTAGCATTTGTTAATATTTTACATATATTTCCCTTTTTAATGTGTATTTAATTGTCAAAAAAAAACGTAAAATATTATGATTTGAATTAATTTTTTTTTCACTCAAAATTTCACATATATGTTTTTACTAAATTATATTTATGAAATTTTAAAATTTAATCTTATTTTTGTCTTTGTAACATATTGTATATGTATTAGTTGCAAAGATGAAAAAAATATTTTAAAATACAAAAAGCAAACAAATAAAAACCATAAAATTTATTATTTGATTTTTCGTAATTCGGTAAAAAAATTTTACTGCTTGTGTTAAATTTTTTTTTTAATTTTTACGCAATTATATGTTTTGTTAAAAATTAAGCCTGATATAGCGATAAAAACTTATCAACAGATATTAACAAGGATATTAACAGGTTTTAAGCAGTTTATTAACAGGTTTTAAGCAGTTTATTAACAAAATTATGTGCATTTATTTTTTAGAGCATATTTATTTAGTAATCAGTATATTGAAAAAAAAATTGAAAAAAAAGTGCCATAAAGTTACACGATGTGCCATGAAAATGTTTATATTTGCACAAAATTAAATTATTAACCAAACGAACGAAAAAAAGATGGCTCTGTTTATAGGAGAATATAAAAGTAAAATTGATGCGAAAGGGCGCATTGTATTTCCGGCTGCATTCAAAAACGAATTGTTTTTGCATTCGGAAAAACGTTTGGTTGTACAAAAAGATTTTTATCAGAAATGCTTGTCGATGTACACAGTTGAGGCTTGGATGATATTGGTGAGTGAGATGAAAAGCAAACTAAATTTATTGAATAAAGAACAAGCAGAATTTTGGCGGACGTTTATGACAAACCGCGCCGAAGTTACACCCGACGACATCAGCGGCAGAATAATTATTCCCCGCCGATTGTTTGAGATGATTGACGCAGACAGTGAGGTTGCTTTTATCGGTTTTGACGACCGTATTGAAATTTGGAGCGCACCGAAATTTGAAGCGTTATCGATGAACGAAGAAAAATTTGCGGAAGCAGCAACAAAATATTTTGGATAAATTATAAATTATAAAATAAAAAATAGAACAATCGACAATGAATAAAACGTATCACATACCGGTTTTGTTGACAGAAAGCGTTGATGCATTAAACATCAACCCTGCCGGAATATACGTTGATGTTACATTTGGCGGTGGTGGTCATTCGCGCGAAATATTGAACAAATTAACAACCGGAAAACTTGTCGCATTCGACCGCGACAGCGATGCCGAAGCAAATAAAATAAACGATGACAGATTTATTTTTGTAAGAAATAATTTTAAATTTTTACACAATTTTTTACGTTATAATAAAATTGACGAAGTTGATGGAATCCTTGCTGACCTTGGTGTTTCGTCTCATCATTTTGATGAAGCATCGCGCGGATTTTCGTTTCGTTACAACGCTGAAATTGATATGCGGATGAATAAAAATTCTGATTTCTCGGCAGCAAAACTTTTAAATGAATACACTGAAAGCGAATTAAAACGTGTGTTTCGCGATTATGGCGAAGTTGATAATGCAAATTTTATTGCAAAAATAATTGTTGAAAAACGTAACGAAAAACAAATAAAAACAGTTGATGATTTTTTGGAAATAATAAAATCGCGAACGCCAAAAAAAGATGAAAATAAGTTTTTTGCAAAAATTTTTCAAGCAATAAGAATAGAGGTAAATCAAGAAATAGATGCTATTGAGCAAATGCTTGTTCATTCGCTGAAAAGCCTGAAAAATCACGGTCGATTGGTTGTTATAACTTATCATTCGCTCGAAGACAGATTGGTGAAAAATTTTATGCGCTCGGGAAATATTGATGGAAAAATAGAAAAAGATTTTTACGGAAATGTAAATTGTCCATTTAAGTTGATTACGCGCAAAGCCGTTGTGCCAAACGATTTGGAAATAGAAAAAAACAGTCGCGCACGAAGTGCAAAACTTAGAGTTGCAGAAAAAATAAAATAAAAATGGAAGAAAAAAACGACATACAGGAAAATAAAAATTCGGGTGGAAATACAGCTAAAATATTCAGGCAAATTATTACCGGAAGAATGTTTATAAGTGCCGGTATTCAAAAGCATTTAGGCTATATTTTACTTCTTTTTTTTCTTGCAGTTTTTTATATAGGTTACAGGTACAAAGTTGAAAGCACGGCTCGCGAAAATAAAGAAATAGACAATGAAATAAAATTATTACACCCCGAATATATTTATAAATCGAAAGAATTAATGAAAAAGGGCAGAAAATCGGAGGTTTTAGAACAAATACAAAAACGAAATCTTACAATAAAAGAATCGAAAAATCCGTTTATACGAATAAAAGCAAAGTAAAATGACAACTGTAAAAAACATAGTACGCCGAATCACACTGTTTTATTTATTAACAGTGGTTTTGAGTTTTTTGATTGTCGCTCAGATTATATATTTGCAATTTTTCACTGATTTTAAAGCACAGGCAGAACAATATGCTTTAAAAACAGAATCGGTAGAAGCAAGTCGTGGCAACGTTTTTTCGCACGATATGCGATTGCTGGCTGCATCAATTCCAAAGTATGATATTTTTATTGATTTTTATACATTAAAGAAAAATATTATAGAAAATAAAGATGAAAAATTAGCACTTTATTACAAAAAAATAAATTTAAAAGCAATCGACAAAAAAAACAGAACGCCCAAACAAATCAAAGAAGATACAAAGCAAGCCGATATTCTTATGAATGAAGAAATAAGGAAAACGGCAAAATCATTGTCCGAACTTTTTAAAGATAAAAATGCAGGCGAATACGAAATACTTTTAAAAACAAAAATTAAAGCATCTTCCGAAAAAACTCATCGCCACGAAAAAACAGGAAACAGAGCGATTGATTTTATTGAACTTCAAAAAATAAAATCGTTCCCCATTCTTAGATTCGGACAATTCAGAAGCGGATTAATATGCATCGAAAAAACCGACCGCATTTATACTTACGATAAACTTGCAGCAACAACTATCGGCAATGTAAACAGCAAAGATTATTCGGAGTTGGGAATCGAACGGTCGTTTAACGAATATCTTAAAGGAAAAGAAGGCGTACAGATTGTTATGCGCGTTTCGCCAAGCCGCTGGATGCCTATAAGCAGCGAAGATAATGTACTTCCCGAATCGGGCTGCGATGTTGTTACCACTTTGGATGTTACAATACAGGAAACTGCCGAAAAAGCATTGCGGCAACAAATTCAAAAAGGAAACGATGAAGGCAAACAAATTGAAGGCGGAACTGCAATTGTAATGGAAGTTGCAACAGGCGAAATAAGAGCCATTGCAAACGTAAAACGTAATGAGGGTGGAGGATACGACGAATCGTACAATTACGCATTAACAGAAACAAGTCCGCCCGGCTCTACATTTAAACTTGCAACATTAATTGCTTTGCTCGACGATAAATTAGTTGATTTAAATGATGTTGTAGAAACTCAATCAATATGGGAATACCGAAATGGTAAAAAAATTCTGCACACATTCAAAGAGGCAAGCGGACATAATTATGGAACTATTACGGTAAAACAGGTTTTTGCAAAATCATCAAACGTAGGATTTGCAAAACTTGCCGTAAAATATTATGAAAATAATCCGCAAAAATTTTTCAATAAATTACAGTCAATGGGACTGTTTCAGCAATCGTTGAATTTGCAGATAGCGGGCGAAAGCAAACCAGACGTAACCACACCCGAAAGCAAAAAATGGGAAACACAATTTTTGCCATTGTCGGCAATAGGCTACCAACTAACGCTTGCACCGATACACACGCTTACGCTTTACAACGCTGTAGCCAACAACGGAAAAATGATGAAACCCAAATTTGTAAAAGAAATAATCAGACACGGACAAGTAATAGAATCGTATCGAGACGAAGTTATAAAAAGTGAAATTTGCTCGAAAGAAACATTGACAAAAGTACGTCAAGCCTTGCAAGGCGTTGTTGATTCGGGAACGGCTGTGAGAATACGTGATTCGCGATTTGATTTTGCAGGAAAAACAGGAACGGCGCAACGAGTTGTAAAAGGAAAATTTCACAACTCGGGGCTAACGGCTTATCAGGCAACATTTGCAGGTTATATTCCGGCAAACGAACCTAAATATACAATTGTTGTTGTAATGTACAGCCCGCCAATAGCAGGAAATTTTTACGGCGGAACGTATGCTGCGCCTGTGTTTAAGGAAATTGCCGAAAAACTTTATGCCACAGATATAAATTGGTATAAACCTATCGAGCGCAACAACGATTCGTTATGTTTGCCCAATGCAAAAAACACTATCGCCCGACAAATAAATAATATCGCATCAAAGTTGAATATTCCTTTCGATAATGATGTTAAAAATAACGATTGGGTAGCAATATTAAAAAATGATTCGAAATTAACGACAAATAAAATACAATTTGAAGAAAATAAAACGCCATCAGTAATAAATATGGGACTGCGCGATGCCCTTTATTTGCTCGAAAAATCGGGAATGAAAGTTTCTTTTTCGGGTAAAGGAAAAGTAAAAAACCAGTCGATAGTGGCAGGAACAGCAATTACGGCAGGAACAATAATTTATTTGGAATTGGAATTATAAAATTAAAAACAGGTAAAATTACAAACGATGAAATTATCAGAATTAATATCAAAAATAAAAGTTAAAGAAATATTGGGCAATGACAATATAAGCATTTGCTCGCTTGGATTTGATTCGCGCAAAGCCTGCAAAAATCAATTATTTTTTGCAGTTTCGGGAACAAAAACAGATGGACATAATTTTATTGATGACGCAATAAAACAAGGCGCAACGGCAATCGTATGCCAATATTTTCCTGAAAATATAAATCCTGAAATTTGCTATGTCAAAGTTGCCGACAGTAACGCTGCAACAGGAATTATCGCTTCCGAATTTTACGGAAATCCATCGTCAAAACTTAAACTTACAGGAGTAACGGGAACTAACGGAAAAACAACAACAGCAACGTTATTGTATCAACTAATGAAAAATTACGGATACAAATCTGGATTAATATCAACAATTTCAAATTATATTGACAACAAAAAAACTGACGCCACACATACAACGCCCGATGCAATTCAGTTAAACGAATTATTGAGCGAAATGGTTGAAGCAGGTTGCGATTATTGTTTTATGGAAGTAAGTTCTCATGCTATTGCGCAGGAACGAATTGCAGGATTAACTTTTGCAGGCGGAATTTTTTCAAATATCACCCGCGACCATCTCGATTATCACGGAACTTTTGAAGAATATATAAAAACAAAAAAGAAATTTTTTGACGATTTGCCGCCAACAGCCTTTGCACTTACAAATATCGACGACCGAAACGGAAAAATAATGCTGCAAAATACAAAAGCAAAATGCAAAACGTATGCGCTTAAAACAATAGCCGATTATAAATGCAAAATTCTTGAACGCAGTTTTGCAGGAATGTTGCTGAATATTGATGGTCTTGATGTTTGGACAAAATGTATTGGCGAGTTTAATGCGTATAATTTATTGGCAATTTATGCAACCGCGCGCCAACTCGGAATTGATAAAACCGAAACTTTGCGATTGTTGAGCGATTTAAATCCGGCAGCCGGAAGATTTGAATGTATTCGCGCAAACAATGGAATAACGGCAATTGTAGATTATGCGCACACGCCCGATGCTCTTGAAAATGTAATTTCAGCAATCAACGAAATGTGCCAAAACGAACAATTAATAACCGTAGTAGGCTGCGGCGGAAACCGCGACAAAGGCAAACGCCCGATGATGGCAAAAATTGCAAGCGAAAACAGTAATCTTGCAATATTAACGTCAGATAATCCGCGATACGAAAAGCCCGAAGACATATTAAAAGATATGTGCGATGGGTTAACGCCTGTTACACGAAGAAAAACATTGGTTATTGCCGACCGCCGCGAAGCAATACGAACAGCAATTATGATGGCAAAACCTGATGATGTGATTTTGGTAGCAGGTAAAGGACACGAGCCATATCAGGAAATTAACGGAGTGCGCAATCACTTTGATGACAAAGAAATTATTAACGAAATTTTTAATGAAATAAATTAGTTGAATTATGTTATACCATTTGTTTGAATATATCAATAACCATTTTAGTATTCCGGGCAGCGGAGTATTTAAGTACATTAGTTTCAGAGTAGCGATGGCTGTTATATTTTCATTGATAATATCGATGATTTTCGGCAAATACATAATTAAATTTTTGCAACGAAAACAAATTGGTGAAGAAATTCGCGATTTAGGTCTGGAAGGACAAATGCAAAAAAAAGGAACGCCTACAATGGGCGGAATTATTATACTTTTAAGCATTATGATTCCCGTGTTGTTGTTTTGCAATCTTACAAATATTTATATTATTTTGATGATAGTTTCTACAATATGGCTTGGACTTATCGGTTTTTTAGACGATTACATAAAAGTATTCAGACATAATAAAGAAGGACTAAAAGGAAAATTTAAAATTGTAGGACAAATAGGATTGGGCTTAATTGTCGGACTTACAATGTGGTTTAGCGACAGCATTGTTGTACGCGAAAAAACGAGCGAAATAGTTATTCAAACCGAGCAGCAAATGGTTGATATAAAACAATCGAACGTAAAATCTACGATAACAACAATTCCGTTTTTCAAAGACAACGAATTTGATTACAATATGCTTATTCCGGGCAACGAACAAACGTCTGCGCTTACGTGGATTGTATTTGTGATTATTGCTATTTTAATTATAACGGCAGTTTCAAACGGAGCAAATCTCACCGATGGAATGGATGGTCTGGCAACAGGAATATCGGCTATAATCGGTGTTGTACTTGGTATTTTGGCATATCTTTCGGGAAACGTAATTTATGCAGGATATTTAAATATAATGTACATTCCAAATTCGGGCGAACTTGTAATTTTCATGGGCGCATTTATTGGCGCGCTGATAGGATTTTTGTGGTACAATTCCTATCCTGCGCAAGTGTTTATGGGCGATACGGGAAGTTTGGCTATTGGCGGAATAATAGCCGTTTTTGCAATAATGATTCGCAAAGAATTGCTGATACCGATTTTATGCGGAGTATTTTTTGCCGAAAGTTTATCGGTGATGATGCAAATAATATATTTTAAATACACAAAACGCAGGTATGGCGCAGGTCGCAGAATTTTTAAAATGACGCCTTTGCACCATCATTTTCAAAAACAAGGTTATGCAGGTATAGATGCAATTATACAAAAACCGAAAAATCCTATACCCGAATCAAAAATTGTGATAAGATTTTGGATTATCACATTATTATTGGCGGTAATAAGTATTGTAACATTAAAATTAAGATAAAAAAAGGGCAGAATTTATGAAAAGAATAGTAGTTTTAGGCGGCGGTGAAAGTGGAGTTGGTTCGGCAGTATTAGCCAAAACAAAGAATTTTGATGTGTTCCTTTCCGACAAAGGAAAAGTGAAAAACGAATACAAACAAATTCTCGAAAAATATGAAATTGATTTTGAAGAAAACCAACATACGGAAGATAAAATTTTAAATGCCGACGAAATCATAAAAAGTCCGGGAATCCCCGATAAAGCGCCTATCGTGATAAAGGCAAAAGAACAGGGAATAAAAGTAATTTCCGAAATTGAATTTGCGGGACGTTACTGCACTGCAAAAAAAATATGTATCACAGGCAGCAATGGAAAAACGACAACAACAACGCTCATACATTTTCTTCTGAAAAATGCAGGTGTAAACGTTGGTGTGGCAGGTAATATCGGAACAAGTTTTGCAATGCAGGTTGCTACCGAAAATTACGATTATTATGTTTTGGAATTAAGCAGTTTTCAACTTGACGGAATGTACGAATTTAAAGCAGATATTGCTGTTTTGCTAAATATAACGCCCGACCATTTAGACAGATACGATTATAAAATAGAAAATTACGCTCGCTCAAAATTCAGAATTTTGCAAAATATGGACGACGAAGATTGTTTCATCTTTTGCGCCGACGATGAAGTTACGATGACGCATATCGAAAAAATCGTATCGAAAGCAAAAATGCTGCCGTTTTCGCAAAAAACAACCGTTTCGCAAGGTGCAGATATCGAAAATAATTTGCTGCTCGCGAAAATCGGCAATGATGTTTTTTCAATATCTGTTGACGATTTGTCGCTGAAAGGGAAGCACAATATCTACAACTCAATGGCAGCGGCAATCACAGGCAAAGTTCTTGACATCCGAAACGAAACAATACGTCAAAGTCTTTCTACTTTTCAAGGCGTGGAACATCGTTTGGAATTTGTGCTAAGCGTTGGTGGAATTAAGTTTATAAACGATTCGAAGGCAACAAATGTAAATTCTGTATGGTATGCCTTAGACAGCATAAACGGTAAAATAGTGTGGATTGTAGGCGGCACTGACAAAGGCAACGATTACGGCGAAATTCTGGAATTGGTAAGACAAAAAGTAAACGCAATAGTATGTTTGGGTATTGATAACACAAAAATTATATCGTTTTTCAAAGATGTAGTTCCTGTTATTGTAGAAACACGTTCGGCAAAAGATGCTGTCGAAAAATCGTACGAACTTGCCGAATCGGGCAGCGCGGTTTTGTTATCGCCGGCTTGTGCAAGTTTCGATTTATTTGAAGATTACATAGACAGAGGCAAACAGTTTAAACAAGCAGTTAGAAATTTATAAATTATGGAAAATTTGTTAAATAAAATACGATTTGATGGAGATAAAATCATTTGGAGAATAATTATTTTTCTTTCTTTATTTTCTATACTTGCAATATTTTCATCATCAAGCAGGCTGGCGTCGATGGACAGTTATCGGCACAGCACTTATTGGTATTTTATTCATCGCCATTTGATATTTCTCGTTGCAGGTTTTGTCTTGATGTATATTTGTCATCGCATTCCAATTTCGGTATATAAAAATTTTGCAACGTTATCGCTTGTTGTAAGCATAGGATTGCTTGGATATATGCTGATATTGGGAGAAACATTAAACGATGGCACACGTTGGATAGCTATTGCAGGTATAAGATTTCAACCGATAGAAGTTGCCAAAATAAGTGTGGTATTATATCTTGCAAATATTTTGGAAAATAATACTTTTGATGATTTTAAATCTGTTGTACGAAAAATAATTATCCCCATAGGCACGGTTTGTATTCTCACTTTTATTGCAGGCACGTCGATGGGATTATTACTTGGAATTATTTGTATATCTATACTTTTTATCGGCGGTTTGCGAATTAAAAATTTATTGAAAATATGCGGACTTGCAATTGCCGCTTTGATTATTTTATTTACGCTGGGGCTTACGTTTCATTGGCCTCCCCGCGTAGTTACGGCAGTAAACAGAATAGAATCGTTTTTCGGAAATGATGATAACGAAAAGGCTGTTAAAGAAAGTTCAAATACGCAGTCTGATTATGCAAAAATGGCTGTTGCATCGGGCGGTTTAATAGGAAAAGGTCCCGGCAACAGTACTCAACGTCATTTATTGCCGCATCCTTATTCCGATTTTGTTTTTGCGATAATTATCGAAGAATACGGACTTATCATAGGCGCATTGGTATTGCTGGCATATATGTCATTATTGTATCGGGCGGCGATAATTGCCAAAAAATGTACGCGGATATTTTCGTCGGTTACGGTTTTGGGATTGATGTTGATGATTGTTTTTCAGGCAATGCTCAACATGGGAGTTTCGGTAGGCGTTTTTCCGGTAACAGGACAAACATTACCGTTTATAAGTCTTGGCGGAACTTCAATTTTGTGTACGGGAATTGCTTTGGGAACAATTTTATCGGTAAGCAGAGCTGCAAATAATCAGGAAATTTCGCAACAGGAAAGCAACGAAAAAGAAAACGAAAAACATAAAGTAAGCGATACTAAAGAAAAAACTATTGAATATGATGACAAACAGTAACAAAAACATAAGAATAATAATCAGCGGCGGCGGCACAGGCGGGCATATTTATCCCGCTGTGTCTATCGCCAATACATTAAAACAACGTAATCCCGATACGGAAATTCTTTTTGTGGGTGCAACAGGGCGAATGGAAATGGAAAAAGTTCCTGCTGCCGGATACGAAATTATCGGATTGCCTGTTATTGGTTTTCAAAGACGATTCACATTCAAAAATCTGACAGTTCTGTTTAGACTTTTTAAAAGTTTGAATTGCGCAAAAAAAATAATCAAAAATTTTGCTCCCGATATTGTAGTAGGAGTGGGCGGATATGCAAGCGCGCCAACTCTGCGTGCTGCTGCAAAATTAGGAATACCTACACTTCTTCAGGAACAAAATTCTTATGCCGGATTAACCAATAAATTATTGGCAAAACGCGCAAAAAAAATATGCGTAGCCTACAACGGAATGGAACAATTTTTTGAATCCGAAAAAATAATTCTCACAGGAAATCCCGTTCGTCAGGATTTATTTAATGTGAAAAAATTGGATGATGAGGCTTATGAATTTTTCAATCTCGACAAATCGAAAAAAACACTGCTGATTGTTGGCGGAAGTCTTGGCGCACGTACATTAAACAATGTTATACTTAAAGAAATTCGCCGAATAAACAACAATAATATTCAGTTGATTTGGCAAACAGGTAAAAATTATTTTACTCAGGCGCAACATGAAATTTCTTATTCAGCCTTGACAAATACAAGAGTTTTCGATTTTATTTATCGAATGGATTTGGCTTTTGCTGCTGCCGATATTATTGTGTCGCGGGCAGGAGCAGGGACGATTTCGGAACTGTGTATAGTTGCAAAACCTTGCATTTTAGTTCCATCGCCAAATGTTACCGAAGACCATCAAACAAAAAACGCAATGGCATTGGCAAACGAAAATGCTGCCGTAAAAATAAATGATGAAGATGCGCAAAACGATTTAATTGACACTGTTTTGCAATTATTTGGAGACGAAAAAAAGATGACAGAACTCGGAGAAAATATATCAAAACTTGCACTGCCCGCTGCCGCCGATAATATTGTTGATGAAATTTTAAAACTTATTGAAAAATGAAAACAAACGCAGTATATTTAATCGGAATCGGAGGAATTGGAATGAGCGCGTTGGCGCGATACTACAAACATTCGGGACTTTTTGTTGCAGGCTACGACAAAACAAAATCAACGCTTACGCAAGAACTCGAAAACGAAGGAATGTTTATACATTATTCAGATGATATTTCTGCCGTTCCCGAAAATTGCAAAAATTCCGAAAACACTCTGATTATATATACGCCCGCAGTGCCGGCGGAACACAGCGAATTAAATTATTTTGTATCCAATAAATTTAATGTAGTAAAACGTTCTAAAATTCTCGGATTAATTGCAAACGAAAAACACACATTTGCCGTTGCCGGTACTCACGGAAAAACAACTACATCAACACTTTTAGCGCACATACTTACAATTGCCGCCGGTGGTTGCAATGCGTTTTTAGGCGGAATTTCAAAAAATTATAATTCAAATTTATTGTTATCTGACAGTCAAAATTTAGTTGCCGAAGCGGATGAATTTGACCGTTCGTTTTTGCAGCTTTTTCCAAATGCAGCGGTAGTTACAGCAACAGATGCCGACCATTTGGATATTTACGGAAATGTTGAAGAAATGCGTAAAGCGTTCGGCGAATTTGCAGCGCAAATAAAACAAAACGGAACTCTTATAGTAAAAAAAGGCATTGAAATTGAATTGCCAAAAACCGATATAAACATTTACACATATTCGGTTAACGAAATTTGCGATTTTTATGCGTCCGATATAAAATTATGTAACGATGCCTGTTATAGTTTCGATATTAATTTGCCAAACAAAAAAATATGCAACTGCAAACTTGGCGTTCCCGGATGGATTAATGTTGAAAACGCAATTGCCGCAACAGCATTAGCGTGGACAACAGGTTTTGATGAGCAAAAACTAAAAGATGCGCTTGCCGATTTTGCAGGTGTTAAACGGCGTTTTGATGTGCAAATAAACACTCCGAAATTAACGTATATCGACGATTATGCACATCATCCCGAAGAGTTGAAAGCAACAATAACATCAATAAAAAATATGTATGCCGAACGAAAAATAACTGTAATTTTTCAACCGCATTTATACACGCGCACACGCGATTTTGCCGCCGATTTTGCAAAAAGCCTGAGCCTTGCCGACGAGTTGATATTACTTGATATTTATCCCGCTCGCGAACTCCCGATAGAAGGAATAACATCAAAAATAATTTTCGATAAAGTTACATGCAGCAAAAAAATATTATGCACAAAACAAGAATTGATGAGCATTTTAAACGATAAAAAATTTGATGTTTTAGTTACGCTTGGCGCAGGCGATATTGATTTATTTGTAGAGCCGATAACAAAAATGTTGAACGAAAAATTAAATTTGTAAACACAATAATTTGCGATGAACAAAATAGTAAAATACATATTAGCAACGTTTACGGCAGCAGCAATTATCGCATATTTGCTGATGACATTTGTTTTTGTGGACAATAAAAAACAAGCCGTAATATGCAAAGATATTAAGATAAGTATCGACGATGATGACCAATATCCGTTTATCGAAATCAAAGATATTAAATATGTTTTGTTGCATAGCGGCGAAAAAATTATTGGCGAACAACTTGATAAAATCAATAAATATAAATTGAAACAAATTTTAAGTAAAAACAACGCGATAAAATCCATAAATATCTTCACAACAATAGATGCCAATTTGAATGTAGAAATTACACAGCGGCGTCCTGTTTTGCGCGTGCAATGCCACAACGCACGTTTTTATATCGACGATTCGGGATATATGTTTCCACTTTTGCCCAAGCCAAATTTGAACGTTCCTATTGTTACGGGAGTGATGACATCTGTTCCTGCAAACGGTTTTACAGGTTATATTTCGAAAACCGAAAGCGGAAAATTTTTAAATCAGCTTTATGAATTTGCAGTTTTTTTGAAAGACGATACGTTTTGGAATAATATGATAGAACAAATTAATGTAACAAACAATAAGATAGAAATAATTCCGCAAATTGCCGAACACATTGTAAAACTTGGCAGTTTGGATAATTTCAGATTAAAATTGAATAAATTACAGAAATTTTATAAAAACGCAATGCCCGCAATAGGTTGGGACAAATATAAAATAATAAACATAGAATATAAAAATCAAATAATTTGTAAAAAATAATAAAGAAATGAAAAATTACATTGCAGCAATCGACCTTGGCACTACAAAAGTAGTTGCCCTGATTGGACAGAAAGCAGAATTTGGACGTTACAAAATTCTGGCAAGCTACGAAATCCCCTCTGTGGGAATTGTACGTGGAGAAGTAGAAAACGTACTCACAGTACCCAATTTGATTAAACAAGCTGTTGATGCAGTAAAAAGCGAATCGGGACTCGATTTTTCTGAAATTTATGTGGGAATTGCAGGACAGCACATAAAATGTTCGTGCGAAAGCGGCGAAGTTTTACGCGATAATGCAAATATCGAAATCTCGCAAACAGAAGTTGACGAATTACAGCGCAAAATGTATTCGGTGAAAATGGAACCGGGCGAAGAAATTTTGCATGTTATTCCGCAAAGTTACAACGTTGACGACCGCATGGATATTAAAGAACCTGTGGGCGTGCTGGGTAGAAAATTAACAGGAAATTATCATCTTGTTATAGGAAAAACAATGGCAATGGAAGTTGTAAAACGTTGTTTGGAAAATGAAAGCGTGAACCTGAAATTAAGTCGTTTGATTCTCGAACCGCTTGCTTCGGCAGCCGCAGTTCTCGACGACGACGAAAAAGAAATGGGCGTTGCGCTGGTTGATATTGGCGGCGGAACAACCGATTTGGTAATTTTTTATGATAAAATTGTTCGCCACACAGCAGTAATTCCGTTTGGCGGAAATATCGTTACCGAAGATATCAGAGAAGGTTGCGGCGTGTTAAGGCGATATGCTGAATCGATGAAAATACAATACGGCTCTTGTCTTGGCGATTTATCATCGTCAAACCATATTATTACAATACCGGGCGTTGGCGGCGGCGAGCCAAAAGAAATTTCGTTCAGAGCATTATCAAAAATAATTGATGCACGTATGGAAGAAATTCTCGGCGCAATTATGTACGAAATGGAACGTTCGGGATTTGCCGATAAACTGAACGCAGGAATGGTATTTACCGGCGGCGGTTCTATGCTTGCCAATTTCAAACAATTTGCCGAATTAAAAACAGGTTTTGGCGCACGCATCGGAAAACCCATTTATTTAAGCGGCGATTCGGGCGGTGAACTTGCTCTACCTTATTATTCAACAGCGGTAGGACTTATTATAACAGGTCTTGAATATGAAAATTCATCATTCAAAAAGCAAACCGAAAAAGTTGAAAAAACTAATGTGGTATTGGAATTTGAAACTGTTGTTCAGGAAGCACCCGTGCAGAAAGTAGAAAAGACGAAAAAAAAATCAAGAGGCGAAAAAAATGCTATTGAAAAAATAATTGATAAAATGATACCCAGAGATTTATTTAATGACAAGGTATAAAAAATAATAAATATTATGAACGACGATTTTGAAATTGATATAACTCCCGAATGGGACATGTCGCAAGGTGCAATAATAAAAGTTATTGGCGTTGGCGGCGGCGGAAACAATGCCGTGAATTACATGGCTGAATTGGGAATTGCAGGTGTCGATTTTGTGATATGCAACACCGATGGACAAGTATTGCAACGCAGTTCCATAAAAAATAAAATTCAACTCGGCGGAGAACTCACACGGGGACGCGGCGCAGGCTGCGACCCCGAAATAGGCAAACAAGCGGCGATAGAAAGCATAGATAAAATTAAACTTGAGCTTAGCAATAACACTGAAATGATTTTTATCACCGCAGGAATGGGCGGAGGAACAGGAACAGGCGCAACTCCGGTAATAGCAAAAATTGCAAAAGAAATGGATATTCTCACGGTAGCAATTGTTACGCTTCCGTTTAAGGACGAGGGTTTGGAGCCTCAGCGCAGAGCAATAGAAGGAATAAACGAATTGCGGCATTATGTTGATTCGCTACTTTTAATCAGCAACAATAAATTGTACGAAATGTACGGCGATTTATCACTTCGCGATGGATTTAAAAAAGCCGATAAAATATTGGCAAGCGCAGCAAAAGGTATAGCCGAAATAATTACAAAACCCGGCTATATAAATGTTGATTTTGCAGATGTAAAAAAAGTAATGAAAAACAGCGGCGTAGCCTTGCTCGGCACAGGACGCGGAATTGGCGAAAACCGCGCTGTAAATGCAGTTGATGAGGCTTTAAAATCACCGCTTTTGAATAATAATTCGATAAAAGGAGCAAAAAATATTCTTGTAAATATCACATCAAGCGAAACAAAAGAAATAAAATTATCAGAACTCGGCGATATTATGAATTATATTCAACGCGAAGCAGGAACAGCCGAAAACATCAAGCGCGGCGTGATTTACGACCAATCGCTTGGCGATGAATTAATAATTACAATTGTTGCAACAGGATTTCAAATGAACGATATTCCGGAACTCTATATACGCAACCCCATAGCCGAAAAAGAAAAAAAAATAATTTATACTATCGACAATAATTGTATGCAACAGGATATTCCATTTGAAATTAATAAACCTATAAGCGAAGACGAAGAAAATTTTGAATACAGCGAACAATTTACGCAAACAAATGATGAAATTTTAATTGAAGCGGATGATGATAATCAAATTTATGCAGAAAATAACGATTTTGAACATCAATTTGAACATCATATTAATGAATCTGACGAGATAAATTTAAATAATAACAACAATATTATTGTAAAAAGACAACTTACAGGTTTAAAAAAGCAAGAAATTTTACAGCTCGAAAAAGAACCCGCATACAAACGAAAAAACATAGTTGTCAACAATGAACAACAATCAAATCAGAACATTGCAAGCGAGGCATTAGAGAAAACAGACGATAATAAATTCGTATTACGAACGAATAATACGTATTTAAATCCTCAGGTTGATTGATTTGTTAAAACATTTTAACGCAAATATTTGGATTGATTTATTACCTTTGTCGCAGAAAACATAAAAATAAATAATTATTAATTCACAGTAAAATTATGAAAAATAAGTTAACAATTGCGGCTACGCTCGTGCTGGTTTTTGGCATGATGTCATGCAGTAGCCCTCTGAAAATGAAAAAAGCAGCAAAAGATGTAACTGTTGCTTGCAATCCAACACAATTGGAAATTAAAGGAAATGCTATTGAAGCAGAATGGTCGGCTACATTTCCCGAAAAATATTTCAACAAGAAAGCAGGTCTGCAATTATTGCCTGTGCTTGTTTATCAAGGTGGTGAAGTTGCCGGACCTGTAAAAAGATTACAAGGCGAAAAAGTTTATGACAACTATGAGCTAATCAAAAATGCAGGAGGCAAAACAAGCCAGAAGTTAAGATTTGACTACGTTCCGGGTATGGAAAAATGCCACTTGGAATTAAGAGCAAAATTATTGTACAAAGATAAAGAGTACGATTTTGACGAGCCATATCCATTGGCAGATGGCGCAATTTCAACCGCTTTACTTGTTGATAAAAACAACTCTGCTGTTGAATTGTTGAAAGACGATTACAAGAAATTTTCTTACGACCAAAAAGAAGCTCAGATAAAATATGAGTATAACAAATCAAACGTAAGAAAAAATGAACTAAGCAAAGACGATATTAACAACCTGAAAGCGTTTGTTGATAACGCCGTTGCAGATGGCAACAAAGTTGAATATCAGGGAATGGAAATATCATCGTATGCATCGCCCGAAGGAACTCTTAAACGTAATGAAACATTATCGGTAGAAAGAGGAAAAACAGCAAATGAAGCATACGACAAACTGTATTCTAAGAAAGAAACAAAACCACAAGGACAAGTTGCAATAAAAAATACAGCCGAAGATTGGGAAGGATTCAAAGAATTGGTTTCAAGCTCAAATATCAATGATAAAGATTTGATTTTGCGAGTATTGTCTATGTATCAAGACCCAACCGTTCGCGAACGCGAAATCAGAAATATGTCAAAAGTATTCTCTGTACTCGAAGAAAAAGTTTTGCCGGAATTACGGCGTTCGGTTTTAACAGCAAAAGTTAAAGTAAATAATTTTAGCGACGAAGAACTGCTTGCACTTATCGGCACACAAGGAATAAACAATCTGGATGCAGATGCACTTTTATATGCAGCAACTTTATTGAAAGATAACGACTACGAAACAAAAGCACTGGTTTATAAAAAAGCCGCTGATAAATTTGAAGACGAACGCGCAATAAACAACTATGCCGCAATGCTTTTGAAACAAGGAAAAGCCGACGAAGCTAAAAAAGTACTCGAAGCAGTAAGCCAAAAGAACAGCGCGATTTACAACAATCTCGGCGCAGCACAATTAAGCACCGGAAACCTTACAGACGCAGCAAAATCGTTTGCACAGGCAAATACAGTATCGTCAAAACAAAACATTGCAGCTATCTCTATTGCAAACGGCGACTACCAATCGGCAGCCACAGCTCTTGAAGGCACAAACACGTTCAACGAAGCATTGGTAAAATATTTGAACAACAACGTAAGCGGAGCAAAAAGCGTTTTAGATAAAGTCAGCGACAACACAGGCAAAGCATCATATCTTAAAGCAGTGATTGCAGCAAAAGAAGGAAACACAAGCAACATAACAAGTTATCTTTCTGACGCATTTGCAAAAGATGCAACATTAAAAGCAAAAGCACAAAGCGATGTAGCATTTGAAACAGTAAAAAATCTGATTCCATAAAACAGAACAAATACAAAAAAAGGCTGCCAAATTTTTTGGCAGCCTTTTTTTTAATTAAGAATTAAGAATTAAGAATTAAACACTAACTCCGCCTAATTTTACGTAACAGGTATTTTTTTGATTTTTTCGAGGAGTTCGGCAGTCGATTTTGTTGTTTCTGCCGGATACCATTTTCCATTTATTTTCACTGTTTTGATTGCCGCTATCATTTTCAAAAA
>JAITOP010000124.1 GCA_031289895.1 Prevotellaceae bacterium | reverse complement strand
GCTGTTGATGTTGCATACACTACCGATTTCAGTAAACTTTCCTTGTAAATTTCGTGTTGTGTTACAAGAATTGCAACTCCAAGCACGGCGCAGTTTGTAGTAATCAACGGCAAAAATACGCCCAGCGACTGATAAAGCGCCGGTGATACTTTTTTAAGTATAATTTCAACCATTTGAACAAATGCTGCTATCACAAGTATAAACGATATTGTTTGCATAAATTTAAGTTCTAACGGAATAAGAATATATTGCATCAGTAAAAACGTAACTGCCGTAGCAATCGCCATAACAAATGTTACTGCCATCCCCATTCCCAATGCCGTATCAATTTTTTTTGACACGCCCAAAAACGGACATATCCCCAAAATCTGTGATAATACAACATTGTTGATAAATACTGCCGATATAAATATTAAAATGTATTCCATGATTTTTAATTTTTAGTTGTTTTCAATTTGTTTACTATCACAATTAAGAATCCAAGTACAATAAACGCACCCGGTGCAAGTACAAATGTAAGCAATCCGTAATCTTCGGGGAAAACGGTTTGGTTAAATATTCGTCCTGTTCCCAAAAATTCGCGTACACAGCCGAGCAATGTAAGCGCAAATGTAAATCCTACGCCCATTCCAACGCCATCGAGTATTGATGCAAGCGGTGAATTTTTTGATGCAAACGATTCGGCGCGGGCAAGCACGATACAGTTTACAACTATCAGCGGAATAAACAATCCGAGACTTTCGTACAGCGGCGGCATATATGCCTGCATTATCATTTCAACAACTGTTACAAATGATGCTATAATCACAATAAATGCAGGTATGCGCACTTTGTCGGGAATTATATTTTTAAGCAATGATATTACTAAGTTTGAACAAACAAGTACAAACATTGTTGCCACTCCCATTCCAAAGCCGTTGAATGCCGAAGTTGTTGTTCCAAGTGTAGGACACATACCTAAAAGCAGCACCAATACAGGATTTTCTTTTAATATCCCGTTTGTCAGTATATTTAGATTTTTACTCATTTTTTTATCTCCTAATATTTTTAATGTTGATTTATTCGTCTTCCGATTTTGGTGTTTGCGAATCGTTTTCTATAACTTTCTGATATGCCTGATAAGCACGGTTGAGCGCATCCATAAAAGCACGCGAACTTATTGTTGCTGCGGTGATAGCATCAACATCGCCGCCGTCTTTTTTCACTTTCATGTCGTTAGTCCACTTTCTGTTGATAACGCTTTGATTTGGTTTTGATGTATTAGAAAACCATTCCTGCATTTTAGCACCAAGTCCGGGAGTTTCGGCATGTTTCAGCACCGAGTAGTTTATTATTACTCCGTCAATATCAAATCCAACCATTATTTTAATTGTTCCGTTAAAACCTTTTGTAGTGTTCGTTTCAACGGCAATGCCAACTAATTGTCCTTCTTTTTTTGCCGGAAAAACAGTCAGTTTATCGCCGTTTTGTATTTCTACTTCAAATTTTTCGTCGGTAGGATTATTATTAAAATCGGGAGTAACATCTTTTATCGCTTTTTCTTGTTTTTGTTTTTCAGCCAGCGATATAGGCTCTTTTGTAACATTATAAACAAGAGCAAGCAGCGCAGCAACCATAACGCTTATCAAAGTAAGCGAGATTACCATATTTTTGAACGAAGATTCTAATTTTTTCATCATTTTATCTCCCCAAATAATTTAGGTTTAATATATTTATTGATAAGCGGAACAAGCGCATTAAAAAACAATATTGCAAACGACATTCCTTCGGGATAACTTCCGAAAGTACGTATGATAATAGTTAGCAATCCTATTCCTGCGCCGTAAATTATCATTCCCTTTGGTGTCATTGGCGAAGTTACATAATCGGTTGCCATATACACCGCTCCAAGAATCATACCGCCTGTGAGCAAATGAAATACAGGGTCGATAAATCTGTCGGGATTTATTAAAAATAATGTTCCCGAAAATATTATTACCGATAAAAATATTGTAACAGGAATATGCCATGTAATAACTTTGCGAACAAGCAAATAAACAAAGCCAATAAGCAATGCCAATGCCGAAACTTCGCCGAGCGAACCGCCTATGTGTCCGAAAAGCGTATCAAGATAATTGAATGTGTAATCGGCTGATTCTTTTATTTGTTCTATCGTTTGTCCGTTTTTCAAACCTTCTTTAATGATTGCCAAAGGCGTTGCTCCTGTGGTTGCATCAAACGACAATGAAAATGTTGACGGCAATGCCCACGTTGTCATTTCAACAGGGCGGGCTATCAGCAAAAATACTCGTCCCACAAGTGCAGGATTAAAAGGATTGTTGCCTAATCCGCCAAAAGTCATTTTTCCAACTCCAATTGCAATAAAACAGCCAACCACAACCAACCATACAGGAAGATTTGGCGGCAAATTAAACGACAATATTAATCCGGTAACTACTGCCGATAAATCGCTAATCGTAGGCGTAGTTTTTAAAAGATATTTTTGAATAAGATATTCAAAAACAACGCACGAAATTACCGACACGCCAACAACTACAATTGCATTTATTCCGAAAAACCAGAACGATACAAGCATAGCCGGAAGCAAGGCAATAATCACATCGCGCATCAAACGTTTTGTGTTAAATTCGCCGTGAACGTGCGGCGAGGGTGATATTATTAATTTATCCATATTTTGATAATATTTTTTATAACCTAAATTATTTTGGTTTCACAATAAGTTTCATCGCCCGTGTTTTTCCAAGCCTTATATAATCTACAAGAGGCAGGTTTGCAGGGCAGGTATATAAACAACATCCACATTCGATACAGGCGTGTACCGCATGTTCTTTCAAATCTTCAAGCATATTGAGTTCGGCAAGTTTGTACAACAAAAACGGCTGAAGCCCCATAGGACAAGCCGCCACGCATTTTGAACAGCGTATGCAATTTGATTTTACTCCGCGTTTAGCCTCGTCTTTTGTGATAAATAAAACTGCGCCCGAACCTTTCAATGTAGGAGCGTCAAGATTGCTTATTGCGCGTCCCATCATTGGTCCTCCGCTTATTACTTTTCCTGTGTTTTCGGGAAATCCGCCAATAGCGTTAATCAACTGCGACAGCGGAGTTCCAACACGCACAATAAAGTTTTTTTGAACTTTCAGATTTTTTCCTGTAATTGTTACGCTGTTTTCAAAAAGAGGTTTGTTTTTTTGCACGGCTTCGTAAACAGCAAAAGTTGTGCATATATTTGAAACTATACAACCTGTTTCTATCGGCAATGCTCTGTCGGGAACTTCAAGTCCGGTAATTGATTTTATCAGTTGTTTTTCGCCTCCTTGCGGATATTTCGGAACCAGAGGCACAATTTCAATTCCGCTGTAATTTGCCGATAATTTTGTAAGATTATCAATAGCATCCTGCTTGTTGGTTTCAATGCCTATGTATGCTTTGTCAACATTCACGGTTTTTTTCAAAAGTTGAACGCCTATAAGCAATTCTTCGCCTTTTTCGAGCATCACGCGATGGTCGGATGTAAGATAAGGTTCACATTCTGCGCCGTTTATGATAATTGCCTTTGCTGTTTTTCCTTTGGGAACGGCTAATTTAACATGAGTCGGAAAAGTTGCTCCGCCCAAACCTACAAGTCCAGCCTCAGTAATTTTAGCCAAGATTTCTTCCGCTGATTTTGATAAATCTCTATTAATTTCGCTGCTGCGGTCGATATTTTCGTCCCATTCATCGCCTTCTACCTGAATACAAATTGCAGGTTTTTTTATTCCCTGATAATCGGCAACATCTTCCATTCCCAACACCGTTCCCGATACCGAAGAATGTACATTTACCGACACAAATCCGTTGGCTTTTGCTATCAGTTGCCCTACTTTTACTTTGTCGCCTTTGGCAACAATACATTCAGCCGGAGCGCCAATATGTTGCGATATAAAAATACGTACAATTCCTTCGGGCAGCAATTGCTCCAACGCTGCATTTTGTGATATTTTATTTTCGTGAGGATGAACGCCTCCTCTTTTGAATGTTTTTATCATAATTTTCATTTTTTTATCTTTATAAAAACAAACTTAATTTGTTATAACTTCTGTATTTACCGTACCTGCTGCCTTAATTTCCTGAGTTTCAATTCTGGGTTTTCGCGGAGGAAAATTAAGTTCTATAATACTTTTTTGCGGACATACATCAACGCATTTGCGGCACAATCGGCATTTATCGGCATCAATATAAGCCAAAAAGTTTTCGATTGTGATAGCATCAAATTCGCAGTTTTTGCGACATATTGCGCAACCGATACATGCTGTTTTACAGGCTTTACGCGCTATTGCGCCTTTGTCTTTATTCATACACGACACATAAATACGGCGGCTTTTTATCCCTTTTTTACGTAATTCGATAATAAATTTGGGACAGGCTTTAACGCAAGCTCCGCACGCTGTACATTTGTTTTCGTCAACTTCGGGCAATAATGTTTCTTTGTTTATGCTTATCGCATCAAAATTACATACCGGCACACAATCGCCTTTGCCGAAACAGCCAAACGAGCAATCGGTATCGCCCGAATATGTTGCTGCCATTACCGAGCATGAAACCGCGCCGTCAAATTCGTTCACTCGCGGACGATTTTCGCACGAGCCGGAACAACGAACAACGGCTACCAAACTTTCTTTTACCTCAACCGTTTTGCCAAGAACTTCGGCAACTTTTGACATTGTTGCATTTCCGCCTACGGGGCAAAACATATTTGAAATATCGTCGGCTTTTACAAGTGCTTCGGCAAAAGCCCTGCAACCTGTATATCCGCAACCGCCGCAATTAGCGCCCGGCAATGTATTTTCCGTTTCGCCTATACGCGCATCTTCAATCACCTTAAACTTTTGCGCAACTACAAACAGCACTACCGCCAATGTTGCAGCAAGTACGCCAAGCATGATTACTGTTGTTAAAATTATAGAATCCATCTGTAATTCAATTAATTTGTTTTTCTATTCGAAAATTTATTTTTTTACCTATTTTATAATCAAAAAAGTGAATAATAATGTAATACAAAGCAATTACAGCAAAAGCCGCAAGCGAGGATATTCCTTCGTTTATTCCCAATGTTTCGTTAAAAACGATGATTGTTGATATAAACAAAAATAATGGAATAATGAACGCTATTGTTGCTGCATAGAAACCAAACGAGCGTTTTAATTTTAATGTAACAATATCTCCCGTTTTCAAATCGTAACCTTCGTTTTTGCATTTTATTTGCTGAATTTTAGAGTTGAGCGTCATACATACCGACTTCGATTCGCAGGTAGCACACGCCGACAAACGCTCAATATCAACAATAATTTCATTATCGTTAATCGTTGAAACTGTGCCTGTATGCTGTATTAATTTTGTTGTTTTTTCTGATTCCATTAGCGCATCTAATCTAAAATCGGCAGCAAAGGTAGTAAAAAAAATGAATTAGTAATAAGTCGTTGGTATTTAGTCGTTGGTCGTTGGTATTTGGTCGTTGGTCGTTGGTATTTGGTCGTTAGTATTTAGTCGTTAGTCGTTGGTATTTGGTCGTTAGTATTTAGTCGTTGGTATTTAGTCGTTGGTCATTCTTAATTTTTAATTCTTAATTCTTAATTTTTAATTCTTAATTCTTAATTCTTAATTTTTAATTTTTAATTCTTAATTCTTTTAACGCAGATATTACAGATTTACACAGATTTTTTTATTTTAAATCTTTAAAAACTTGATAACTTGATAACTTGATAAACGTCTATCTTCCGACCAACGACTAATTACCAAATACCTAATGACTAATTACCAAACGACTAAATACTAAATACCAACGACCAAATACCCTATTTTAACCCTTTTTTTTACAAAATAGTTTTTCATGTGAAAAAAGTTTGTTACTTTTGTCTGCAACAAAAATCTGAATATGTAACTAAAATACAAACAAAATATCAAATTTTATCAATAAAAACAAAAAAAGGATGAAAAAATTATTATTAATTGTTACTATGGCAGTGTTTGCCGTAACAGCAAAAGGACAGGCAAATTTACCCATTCCCGCTGATAAAGATGTGAGAACAGGCAAATTAGAAAGCGGACTTACTTATTATGTACGCGCAAATGCAAAACCCGAAAAGCAGGCAGAATTTTATATTTTGCATGATGTAGGAGCAATACAGGAAGATGATAATCAACAAGGTTTGGCTCACTTTCTGGAACACATGGCATTTAACGGAACGGCAAATCTTCCCGACAAAAAACTTATAAGCTGGTGCGAGTCGGTAGGAATTAAGTTCGGTCAAAACTTAAATGCAGGTACAAGTATGGAACAAACTGTTTACAACGTTTCGGCTGTACCGCTTGATAAACCTGAAAATATTGATACCTGTTTGCTTATTCTTCACGACTGGTCACAGTTTATTGCCCTCAAAGGCGATGAAATTGACAAAGAAAGAGGCGTAATTCTCGAAGAAAAACGCACCAGAAACACAGCCGATTGGCGAATGATGGAAAAAGGAAATCCTTATCTTTACGGTGATTCAAAATATGCAAAACGCAATGTTATTGGAACAGATGAAATTCTAAAAAATTTCACATACGATGATATTCGCAATTTTTATCATCGTTGGTATCGTCCCGATTTGCAATGCGTTGTTGTAATCGGCGATTTTGATGCAGATGTTGTTGTTGAAAAAATAAAAACAATTTTTGCAGATGTAAAAGCGGTTGAAAATCCTGAGGCAAAGGCTGTTATTCCACTTCCTAAAAATGTTGAACCTATTGCAGGT
Organism: Prevotellaceae bacterium; assembly: GCA_031289895.1. Lineage (GTDB taxonomy): Bacteria > Bacteroidota > Bacteroidia > Bacteroidales > UBA932 > JAIRKV01. The sequence goes on along the minus strand of JAITOP010000124.1, from coordinate 2,977 downwards.
GTAAATACCGATATTGAATATACAAGCACAGATATTACAATATATATCAAACACGACCCAACACCGAAAGAAGCCGGCAATACAATGTCTGTTTACAGCATGGATATAATTAAATCGCTGATAAACAGAATGGCAAGTACACGTTTACGCGAGATAACTCAAAAACCAAATGCCCCATTCATTTCGGGTTATACGTCAGGATACAGAATGACAACTACCTGCGATGCTGTTGTAATGTCGGCAACGGCACGCGAAGGCGAATCGTTGAAAGCACTCGAAGCGGTGTACAGCGAACTTGAAAAGGTAAGGCGATTTGGTTTCACTGTCAGCGAATTTGAAATTGCAAAAGCAAATTATCTGAAATCGAATGAAACGTCATACGAAAACAGAAACGACCGCCGCCACAGAGAATTTATTTACAGATATTTGAGTAATTTCAGATTTAATGCCGCAATTCCCGATGCCGAAACAGAGTACAATATGACAAAATCAATATTGTCAAGCATCAATATAAACATAATCAATGCAGTAGCAAAACAATTAGTAACATTAGAAAATCAAATAGTTTTAGTAGAAGCTCCCGAAAAAGAAGGAACATACCCTACCGAAGCCGAAGTTAAAGCTGTGGTTGAAAAAGTACGCGCAGCCGAACTCGAAGCATATAAGGATAATATTGTAACTGAACCGCTTATCCCCGAAGGCACAGTGTTGAAAGGCTCGCCGGTTAAAAAAGAAGAAACCGACAAATTAGGCGCAACCGTTTGGACTTTGCAAAACGGAGTAAAAATTGTTGTAAAACAAACCGATTTTAAAGCCGACGAGTTGGTAATTTCAATATCATCTCGCGATGGTTCGTCAAATGTTTCTGACGATGATTTCAATACTGCATCGTACATGGCATCAGTAATGTCGCGCTCGGGAACAGGAAATCTTAGCGCAGTTGATTTGACAAAACAGTTAGCCGGAAAAACAACATACATACGCATTAATCTTTCGGATTACAACACGGTGATGTCGGCAGGCGGCTCGCCAAAGGATATTGAAACTATTTTGCAACTTATATACCTGAATTTCACGCATCCGCGCTGGAACGAAGATGATTTTAATGTTTTTGTTGATAATTATAAATCGCAACTGAAAAATATGGAAACCGACCCGAGTTATATCTTTCAAAAAGAACGTCAGAAAACTTTATACAACAACAATCCGCGCCGACGTATAATTTCGAGCGAAGTAATTGATAATATTAAATTTGAACGATTATCAGCTATACATAAACAATTTTTCGGCAACTCGGCAAATTTTACATTTGCATTTGTGGGAAATATCGAACCGTCTGTACTTAAACCACTTGTTGAAAAATATATAGGCTCAATACCGGCTGTTTCCGATAAAACGACAAAATGGAAAGATGACGGAATAATTCCTGTTCGCGGTGGAAAAGAAAATACATTTGAAACAAAAATGCAAACGCCAAAAACCACTGTAGCATATACTTGGACAGGCGATATCGAAAATACTCTCGAAAACAGAATTACGATAGATGCTCTGGCTCAGATTTTAAGAATACGATATACCGAAGTAATTCGTGAAGAAAAAGGCGGAAGTTACGGAGTTGGCGTTTCGGGAAATTTGCTCAGAGAACCCAAAGAAATTTATTCATTAAATGTATCGTTTGATTCGGACAGAGAAAAAGTAGAAAAACTTGGATTATTGGATGATGTAACCAACGAATTTAAGAAAATTGCCGAAAATGCGCCATCAGCCGAAGATTTGGGCAAAATAAAAGAATTTATGATAAAACAACGTAAAGACAATCTGAAAACAAACAATACGTGGTTAAGTTATTTAATATCATTACATGTTTTGGCTGTTGATGCAACAAGCGATTATGATAAGTTTTTAGATGAATTAAGCGTTGAGAAAATTCAAAAACTTGCAGCAAAAATTCTTAATGACAATAATCTTATTCGTGTGATAATGAATAATAAAGAAGAATAAAACTTTTTATTTTATTTGTTTATATTATTTACAAAAAAATCTGTTGTATGTGTAAAAACGTACAACAGATTTTTATTTTGGACTTATTTTTTTATACCAAACAGTTATCAAAATACCGATTCAGGTATAGAAAATAAATAACAGATAAAACCCTTATTTACAAAAAGTTCCCTTAGTAGCCGAAAACAAATAGCGCATACCCTTATTCCCTTATTAAAATGTTGTAAATAAGGGACTAAGGGTAGAATATCGAGGCTAATGCTCTGCTATTAAGGGCGGCTTTCCAAAATAAGGGTTTTGGTAACTGTTTAGTATTATTCTCCCACAAAGACAGGTATTTAAAATACAAAGACAAGTGTAAATGGTTATCTGCTTATGAAAATGATAAAGAGTTTTTAGCCGAATGTTTTGTTGTTTACAATAACAATAAGCAGTATTTACCAAAAGATGTAATATCGCTTATTTATGATTTGTTAAAATTAGGAGATTAAAGAATACCAAATTTTCTGCTATATACTGTCGGTGTATCTTGTTCTTTATCTCTTGTATTATGTTTTTGTTTTCCGAACCAATATTTATCAGGTATTTTTTTGAAAAAAAATGCTGAACAACTTCGATTATCTTTATACCACCTACACATCCAACAACTCGAACCATCGGGCGGGTGCACGTCTAAATGTTCTCCAATCGGATATAAAATTTCTTCTTCTTTATTTTCCATTTCTTTATTTTTATTTACAACAACTAATTTTTGAAAGCGTAAAAATAATAAAAATTGCCAACTAAACAAAACAGCAAAAATTATTTTCATCAAATCTCAATCATATAAGTATGATTTATATTTACACCCTATATTGTTAAATATCATTAATATAAGAAGTTATGTTTAATAATTTGTTAATAATTAAAAATCAAAAAAATATTTACATTATACATATCTTTGTTAATAAATGTCTATTTTTGAAGAAAAAATTAC
>JAITOP010000072.1 GCA_031289895.1 Prevotellaceae bacterium | reverse complement strand
AATAATCAATTATTCTTGTTAACAAAATAAAATAAAGACATGACAGCATTAGAAATATTTTTTGCAGCTATTGCAGCGGTAGGCACTATACTCGGTGGTGTTTTTATTATATTAAAATCAGCACTTAATAATGCTAAAAATGAAGGAAAAAATCACGAAAGGTTGAATAATATAGAAAAACATATTGAAAATCTGCCGTGTGATGAACATAGTAAGCAAATTAATCTTTTAAATTCATTAAAAAACACTGTCGAATCAACTAATACAATGGTTGTTAATATTAATGCAACGGTTATTGCCATTAGCAAATGGATTTGTTCGATGGATGTAACAATGGTAGATAAATTAATGGGTAAAGCCAGCCCTTATACAATTACATCAATAGGTCAAATATTATTGGAAAAATCATTGGGTAAAAAAATAATAGACAATAATTTGCATTTTCTTATATCCGAAATAGCCAAAAAAGAACCACAAACTAATCTTGATATTGAAAATTATTCATTAAGTGTGATTTTGAGCAATTTAAGTAGTGAAATGTTTAACGAACTAAAAGATTTTGTTTATTATCAACCCGAACAAATACAAATAACCGACCCTGTAAGCAATGAAGTCGTTGATATTAAAATATCAATGCAAATATTAATGCAACTAATGAGTATATATTTAAGAGACAAATATATTAAAGACAAAGAAAACAAAGAGAAAGTTAATGAATAATTAAATATAAATGCCATTTAAGAATGTGCTAATGTGAGAATATGCAAATACGGCAATACTTTAATTATCAACATATTAATTCTTAATTCTTAATTCTTAATTAAAAAAACAAAGGCTGCCCGAAAAAAAAGACAGCCTTTGCACTTCTAATATTAAAAAAAAGAAAACTAATAATTTGCTTTCATTATTTCGAAATACGCCTGTGCGTGTTTGCAGGCGGGACATAGTGCGGGCGCGGATTTTCCCACATAAATAAATCCGCAATTACGACATTGCCATGTAACTTCTTTGTCGCTTTTAAATACGTTGTCGGATTCTATATTTGCCAAAAATTTACGATAACGTTCTTCGTGTCCTTTTTCGGCTATCGAAATATTTCGGTACATAACTGCAATTTCCGTAAATCCTTCTTCGTCGGCAATGTCGGCAAACATTGGATAATCCAACGACCATTCTTCGTGTTCTCCTTGTGCTGCCGCCAACAGATTTTCGGCAGTTGTGCCTATCATTCCTGCCGGATAACTTGCTGTAATTTCAACCATTCCGCCTTCCAGATATTTAAACATACGTTCTGCATGTTCTTTTTCCTGATTAGCGGTTTCTTCAAAAATCGCTGCAATTTGTTCAAATCCTTCTTTTTTTGCTTTGCTCGCAAAATATGTGTAGCGCATACGAGCTTGCGATTCGCCTGCAAATGATGTAAGCAGGCTTTTTTCTGTTTTTGTTCCTTTAATGCTGTTCATTTTTTTTCATTTTTTTGTTTTACAGTACAAAAATATATAAAATTTGTAATTACTACAAATTTACAATTATTTATTTAAAAAAATCACGTTTCATCAATTTCGCACAATAAAAAACTGATTTGATACCGACATTTGTACCTGATATCTTACCAATCGTACATTTCCTGACAGTCCGTCGTTGTCGAGTTCAAAAACTCTGTTGCATTTGCTGCATTTCACTTTAAGAATGGCATCGTTTACAATCTGCAGTTTTGTTAAATCCAACGGGCAAGTAGCAGCATAAGCGGCATACGAATCGGATGCTAACATTCGGCAAACAAATACGCCGTGATTTTCGTATCCGCAACTTAATCCGCCGTTATGAACGCAGGAATTTGTAACCGCAAGTCCGCCCGGAGATGTCAGCGTTCTGTTAAAATCGGTAAGCGGATATACTAAAAAATTAACCTCCCGATAAGGGATATTATTTTCATATTTACTTTCGCCGCACGACCATGTTGAAAATAAAAAAATGAAAAAATATATAAAATTCTTTTTCATATCAGAATAAATTTATAATTTAGCAGTTGATATTAATCGCATCAAAACAAAAAAACAATGCAAAAAACCCTACTACGAATAGCAAAGATAATAATTTTTGCGCTGATAATAACGTCATGCTCGCAAAAACAAGGTATAAATTCTGTTAATAATCGCTCGTCGCTGCGGAAAGAACAGCGTGCGCGCGAAAAAAATACTCGTTACTGGAGTCGTCAGGATGCAAAAGAAAATAAAGAAGAAATCAAGCGCAAGAAACAAGAAGAAAAAGAGTATAATAAATACATGAAAAAAGAGCGCAAACGGCACTTGGAATGGCAAGATGACGATGTAAAAAAACGTATCAAGCAAAACGAAAAAAATGCAAAAAAAGAAATGCAAAATAAAGCAAAATAAACTATGGAAATAGAAGATATTTTAAAATTATTGGTGATAGCCTTGTTTCTCATTCCCGGATTATTAGGAAAAAAGAAGAAAAAAGAAGAACCGCGTCAACGTCAGCAGCAGCCTGCAAAAGTTGGCGATTACGACGACCCTTTCAAAGATTTTGAAACGTTTGAAAGCGATGATGACTTTCGGGAAGAATACGAAATGCAGCAAAATCCCGTTAAAGTTCATACCAAAACGATAGACCTTAGTCCCGAAGAAGAAGGAACATCGGTGTTTGCGCAAAGCCAGATAGAGAAAGCCTTAGCG
>JAITOP010000001.1 GCA_031289895.1 Prevotellaceae bacterium | reverse complement strand
CCCCAACCCCCTGATATTCCGCTAAAAACAATTATTCTAATCAGTCTTAACAAAATTTAACTACTCAAAGTAGTTTAGAAACTAAAATAATTAGTTCCTTTGCATAAAAATTAAATTGTTATGAGAAAATTAACTGCAAAAGAAGAAGAAATAATGGAGTTTTTTTGGGAAAAAGGTCCTTTATTTGTAAAAGAATTGGTAACGTTTTATGACGAACCGCGACCGCATTTCAACACTATCTCTACTATCGTGCGAATACTCGAAAACAAAGGATTTATAGCGCACGAAGTTTTTGGCAATACTTACAGATATTTTCCTACGTTAAGCCAAGAGGGTTTTCATAAAGAAACTTTGGGAAATGTTGTCAGCAAATACTTCAACAACTCGTATTTTAACATTGTGTCGTCGCTTGTTGAAGAAGAAAAAATTTCACTCGAAGAGTTGAAAGAGTTAATAGAAAATGTGAAAAAAACCTAATTAAATTTTTCGTAAAAACATGGGAACACTATTGGTTTATATAATCAAATCGGGAATTTGTTTATCGGCGTTTTATCTGTTTTACAAGCTATTACTTAGCAACGAAACATTCCATAAATTTAACCGCGCGGCTTTGCTTGGAATTTTATTTTTATCGATGATATTGCCGATGTTGGACATATCGTTGGAAAAACCGGCAGAAATGCAGGAAGATATAATGCTGTGGTTGCAATATCTTGCTGTTATGCCAAGCGTACAAGCGGAAACTGTGAAAATAACATGGTTGCACATAGCCTTGCTTGTTTATGTTGCGGGCGTAATATTTTTTCTGACGCGCAATATTTTTTCAACAATCAAACTTTATCTGCTCATAAAAAGCGGAAAAAAGCAAAGGCTGGAAAACCATATCACGCTTGTTTTGCTCAACAATAACATTGCGCCGTTCAGCTGGATGAGGTACATTGTTATCTCGGAAAACGATTTTAACGCAAACGGCAACGAAATCATAGCGCACGAACGAGCGCATATTCTTAAACGCCATTCGATAGACCTTTTACTTTGTCAGATTTATAATATTGTGCAATGGCTAAACCCTGTGGTATGGCTGTTTATACGCGAATTGCAAAATATTCACGAATATCAAGCCGACGAAGATGTGATAAAGAAAGGTATTGATACAAAGCACTATAAAATGTTGCTGATACAAAAAGCCGTAGGCGCAAAACTTTTTGCGATGGCAAATAATTTCAAAAATAATAAACTAAAAAAACGCATAAAAATGATGTCAAAACAAAAATCAAATCCGTATTCAAAGTTGAAATACTTATACGTATTGCCTTTGCTGGCTGTGGTTGTAACAACATTTGCCAACCCTGACGTGAAAAACGAAATGAAAAAAATTTCGGCTGTAAATATCAGCGATTTTATTGATTTCGGCGAAAACATTAGCGATACCGCCGACAATGCAAATATCAACAATATTACTTACGAATTTAATATTGATGATGAAAACAGCGAAATTCCAACAACGCTCACAAAAACAATTATCGAAAAGCTGACAAAAACAATTATCGACGGAAATGACACAATAAACATTGATATACACATTGAAGACATTGATAAATCGGATGATACAGATATACACATCGATGGTTTTAGTGTTGATGAATTAAGTAAAGGTTCGCCTTTGTTTGTTCTCGACGGACAAATAATTGAAAATATTGATGGCGTAAATTCCGATAATATTCAGCAAATTGATGTGCTTAAAGATAAAAAAGCCGTTGATTTATTTGGCGACAAAGGTAAAAATGGAGTTATAATAATTACAACAAAAAAAGATGGCGATAAAAAATCAAAATCTAATTTGAAAGATAAAAATGCTTCATCATCAAACGATAAGAGTGTTCGCACATATACAATGACTGCAACCCGCTCGCAAACACCTGATGAAAACGCCCATCTGTCGCGCAATTATACAATAGTTGGAAAATCCGGAAATAAAAAAAGTTATACGATGTCAACATCAACCGTAAACGGAAAAACAATTACAAAAATTGTAGGTTTCGATGGCGATACTATTGATTTTAATAATAAACATAATGTTCTTGTTTATTCAAAAAAATTAAATTTAGATTCGCTGCAATACGTGATGAACAGGACAAATCGGGATTCACTCAAATTAAATTTTGATAGAATGAAATTTACATTAGACACGATGCAAGTACGGTGGAATAGCATTAACTGGGATTCGATAAAAACAGTTTTTAACGACAAAAAATTAAATTTAGATTCGTTACAAATACGGTTGAATAACATTAACAGGGATTCTATAAAAATGATTATTAAAGGCAAAAACATTAATTTAGATTCGCTGCAAATGTTGTTTAATAATGTTAATTTGGATTCGGTAAAAACAAGATTAACTTACCGTTACGGAAAAACATATCCAATAATTATTGATGGAAAAAACTTTTTTAACACAAATCCTTTGATAATTGTAGATGATAAAGAAATGAGTTTCGACGAATATTCTAAAACAGAATCGCAAATAGGAAAAGTTACGGTTTTGAAAAACGAAGAAGCTATTAAAAAATTTGGCACAAAAGGAAGAAACGGAGTTATAATTATTGAAACATCAAAATATAAAAATAAAAAATAAAAAGTATGAAAACAAAAATTTTAATAACAGCATTTTTTTGCGCAAATATATTTATTAATCCGGCGCAATCGCAAACAATACAAGTGATTTACGAAACTCAACCGAAAATGCAATTACAAGCCACAGGCGGCTTAGACCAAAGCATTATTGAACAAATAAAGAAAAGCGCAATAGTGCAAAATATGCTTTGCTACAACAACGGCGAAAGCGTTTACACCGTAATGAAAAAAGAAAACGAAAACCAATCGGGAGGAATGATGATACGAATACAAACACCCGAAAATATTACCTACAAAAATCATAATACACATAAAGAAATTTCGTATCAGGATTTTTTCGGAAAAGGATTTTTGATTGAAACAGAACTGAAAGCCGACGAATGGGAAATTACCGATTCCACAAAAAATATACAAGGCTACAATTGCACAAAAGCAGTTTCTAAAAACGGCGAAACTACGGCGTGGTATTGCCCGAATTTACCGATAACCGATGGTCCTGTTTATACCGGTTTGCCCGGACTTGTTTTGGAAATGAAAAGCGACAAATTGACCATTATCACAAAAGAAATATCAGACGATGCCGACTGCAAAATCGAAAAACCAACAAAAGGCAAAAAAATAAGCAAAGACGATTTTGATAAAATGGTTGAAAAACGCATGAAAGCAATGGAACAAGAAGGTGGCGAAAGTGGCGGCGGAATTACTATACGAATGACTAAATAAATTGGGTATTCAGTATTCCGTATTCCGTATTTGGTCGTTGGTATTTAGTCGTTAGTCGTTGGTCGGAAGTTAATATTCAATTACGAATTACGATTTTGTTGAATAGCAAAAAAAGTCCGAAGGACTTAATGTGAATAACCCCCAATGAAGCGTAGCGATTGGGGGATTGGGGGATGAAAAACAAATTAAGAATTAAAAAAACATTTATATTTTAAAAAACAGGCTATGAAAAAATTTTTACTTTTTGCAGCATTTTTTGTGTGCTGCGTGGCGGGTTTTGCTCAAAACAACAGCGTGAAAGGACGAGTTGTAAACGAAAAAAACGAACCTTTAAATTTCGCCACAATTATATTGCTGTCGGCAAAAGATTCTGCCACCGTAAAATATACAACAACCGACAACAACGGCGCATACAAATTGCTGCAAATACCTAACGGTCAATATTTGGTTGAAGTTAACCACACCGGATATTCTATACAGCGCACCAAAGTCGGCGTTTTTGGAAACAATAATTTAGATGTTAATTTCAATATGGAAACCGAAATTACCGAGCTTGATGCTGCAAAAGTAAAAGCAAATTACAGAGGAGTAGAATTTAGCGGCGACACAATTCGTTACAATCCGCTTGCATACACCGACGGCTCGGAAGTTACTCTCGGCGATATGATTAGCAAACTTCCGGGAATTAAAGTTGACGATTCCGGAAAAATACAAGCGCAAGGCAAAGATGTTGATGCCGTGTTGATTGAAGGCAGAGATTTGTTTTCGGGCAATACGCAAGTGCCTTTGCAAAATCTTCCCGCAGGCATTGCCGAAAAAGTTGAAGTTGTAAATAATTACAGCGAATACGATATGATGAAAGGTTTTCAATCGTACGAAAAAACTGCAATAAATGTAAAAGTAAATAAAAGTTTTTGGGATAAAATAACAGGAAATATCAGCGTAGCAGGCGGCGTGCAAAATAAATATTACACAAAAAATAATCTTATACGTTTGATGCCCAAATTTATGGCATCGCTAACGATTTCGGGAAACAATACCGGCGAAAGTCTTTTGCAATTCGACGATTATCTTAAAATGAGCGGCGGACTCAACGAATTTGCAACAGGCAATAATACATTTAGTATTACAATCGACGAAAACACAAGCTCGCTGCTGATGCCCATTAGCCCAAATACTTACAGCAATTCCAACAATTTGGCGGTGGTGAATATATCGGCTCAGCCAAGCGAAAAATTTAAAATCAACACCTACGGACTTTTCAATATGTACAAATCGAAAGACGAAGACCAAAGTCAATATACATACTTCAACGCAAGCGGAGACGAGCATTTTACAAAATCAACAAAAAGCGTAAAACGGAATAAATTAGGCAGCGGATTTTTAAAATTTTCATACATTCCGTCAAAAACCATGAGTTATATTTATCAGGGAAATTTTACCGATGCGCTTACAAAATCAACAGCGGATATTGATAATATTGAGTTGTTTACATTGTCGCAAAACAGAGGAAAATCCGTTAGCACAAATCATACTTTTACAGCACTCAAAAAAATTAAAAACGATGTTTTTACAGCAAATTTAAATTTTTCATATAAAGATGTTCCTGCCGAATATAGTTTTGTAACCGATTCATTATTATTGCCTTTGCCGCTTACAATTGCTAATAATCTGTTTTACGTTTTGCAAGATAAAAAAACAAAAGAACAATCGGCAAATATTGATTTATCGTATTTACACAAATTAAATTCGTCTTATTTTTTGAGAGTTGCATTGGGCGCAAACTATATTCGCAACAATTTTTTATCCGATATTTATGAAAATATTTCGAGCGCGAATAAAGAATTATTGTCGGGTTTTTCCAACGATTTTTATCTTGGCGCATTTAATCAAAATTTAAATGTAAGATTAACAAAAAACGGAGGCATATTTGGATTTAAAGTTGGTTTAACCGCAAGTAATAAAATTTTTAATCACAATATAAACAGAGTTTTAGACAGTAAAAATAAAATTGTTTTAGAACCCGAATTGGAAATATCAATAACGACAAAACAAAGCCGCCGATTTTCTGTTTCATATCAAAAAACTACGACAATAACACCAATTGCAGATTTGATTTCAGGAATGTATATCAACAATTTCGACAGTTACGCAAATGGTAGTAATTTTGAAAAAATATTTGCCGAAAAACATTCTTTTTCAACAATGATTTCAGATTTCAACCAATTTCATAATACACAATTTTTTATTACAGCCCGCTACGAGCAAACAAACGGCACAACAGCAAAAGATTACTACCGCACAGGTTTGCTCAACGAAACGCAGGTTGTTGCATCGCCAAATAAATACAGCATTTGGGGAACATCATCGTTCTCGAAAAAGTTTTTGTTTGCGCCAATATCAACCAACATTAGCGTAACATACAGGCAAAATTCGTATTCGTATTTTACATCAGGCAGCGAAATAAAAAATAAAACATATTCAACTTCGGTAGAATTGGGCGCATCAAGCAGTTACAAAGAAGGATTTAATTTAGGACTAAACGCAAATTTTTCGCGAAATTATTACAAAACAATAGTTGCAAACAAGCAAGATATACAGCGTTATTCAGGGAAAATTTCGTTCCGAAAAAACAATTTTTACATATCAACATCACTCGCTTACGAACACAATGATGCGCGCGGAATAATGCAACATTTTTTTTACTGGAACACCGATATTCGTTATTCATTCGGCAACAAAAAATACGAACTTCAATTAATCGGAAACGATATGCTGCACACATCCGACAAGCATTGGGGCGAAATCATGTACACCGACAACGCAATGATAGAACGCTTTGTACGCCGCATTCCCGGAAGTATTATGCTGAAATTTAATTTTAAGATATAGGTATTCTGTAGTCAGTATTCTGTATTCAGTATTCAGTATTCAGTAGTCCGTAGTTGGTATTTAGTCGTTGGTCATTTAGTTGCTCCTTAAAAAGCTACTAATAATTTGATTATTAACATATTATAACATAAAATACTTGCATATATTTGCAAGATTTTGTATCTTTGTGGAATAAAAACTTGCAAATTATGTAAGGAAAAAGTAAAGACTATAATGTCCCCCAAAATTCGGACAGCAAGTTAAGACAAAAAAAAGTTTTTAATATTTTCTTTCTAAGTACATGACAAAAATTGAAAGATACAAAATTCAATCTTAGCAAGAAGGTTGAGCAGCACCGTTGATATTGTTTCTAATCCACACTTAAAGAAGCTTTTAGCAAGGTGTCCGTGTTTTTTTATTTTAATTTCTTTTATATTTTCGTGGACGTAAATTCCAACAACATACGCCCACGCAAACGCTACCATAACGAGCGAAAAATGTTTTTGAGACAACATTTGTGGGGTAGGGGATATTTTGTCGGCACATCTGGAAACATAACGGATGAAGTAATAATGGATTACATAGAAAATCAAGATGCAAAAAGCACAATGGATGAAGACTTTACAATCGGAGGGTGAACTTTAGTCGGCTTTAGCCGAAAGCAAACCCTTTGGCTTTTAGCCGAAGGTAGTTTAGTATCGAAGATACGCATCTGACTGATTTAGACCGCATCGAAAAACTCTTTTCGCTCGTTATGGTAGCGTTCGCGTGGGCGTATGTCGTTGGAATTTACGTCCACGAAAACATAAAAGAAATTAAAACAAAAAAACACGGACACCTTGCTAAAAGCTTCTTTAAGTGTGGATTATAAACAATATCAACGGTGCTACTCAACCCTCTTGCTAAACTTGAATTTTGTATCTTTCAATTTTTGTCATGTACTTAGAAAAATCTGTGTAATATCTGCGGTATCTGCGTGCTTATCGCAAATCAACAATAATAATTTTTAGGTTTAAATATTTTAAAAAGCAATGTTAAACTCACTAAAAACATTGCTGCATATATTATTATGAGCCACAAATCGGATATTCCGTAAATTTCTGCGGTTGTTGTGTCAAAATCGTAACCTGATTTTTCGCAGTAATAATAATATACATATACGGCTAAACCGTTGTTTACAAAATGTATAAACATGCACGGAATCACAGAGCGTGTTTTCCAATAAATCCAGCC
>JAITOP010000274.1 GCA_031289895.1 Prevotellaceae bacterium | reverse complement strand
CGGCAGTCGATTTTGTTGTTTCTGCCGGATACCATTTTCCATTTATTTTCACTGTTTTGATTGCCGCTATCATTTTCAAAAAATCAGTAACGGAATATTTTTTATTGAGTTCATGCTTGCATAGTATTTGTAATCATGCCAAGCAGTTTCCTTGTAACTTTAACGCTTCTTTTTCTTGTTTTGTCCAACGACTATTGGTGGCATAAAACATAGTATTTGCCGCCAAAGCATCTCAATTCCGTGTTTTTTTGTTTGTGAACCAATGCCCATTTCGGGTGCGGAGATTTTCCATTTTCCAAATTTTTAAAATTTTAACTGATACGTAAATACGTATCTGTAAAAGTACAACAAAAATCCATATATGCTAATATCTATATGGATTTTTTTGCACATATTACGTATTTTTAGGCGGAGTTAGGGGTTAATGTTGCTACTGAGGTCATTCTGTTGGAAAAATTAGGTAAAAATGAGGTTTTTGTACTTGCTCAACATCGGGTTTAAAACAAAACATCGGATAACGCTAAATTATCCGATGTTTGATTGTTTTACTAAATTTTCCTAATATTCAAACAATTTGACACCTAACGATATGCCATAATTAACGCCTGTAAATGGTGAATTTTTCACATACCCAAAACCATATTCGCAAAACGGACTTATCATGAATCTTCCTAAATCAACCGTAAAATAAGTGCCGACTCCTGCATTTAACGTAGTTTTGTCGGTAACATTTTTGATTTTTGACACTCGCAATAAACTATAATAAGGGCGTAATTTGAAATTGTCGCCAAATTTTATGTTAAACCCCACTCCGCTCAATACACTTGCAGCAACAAAAGCAGAGAAATAAGGATTGTTTCTTAATTCGTCTCCGTGTTCGGTATTGGCTATGAAAAGGCAAATAATGCCGATTATTGGAAATGGCTCATAACTTAAATAATCCTTGCCGTATGATATACTGCTGTTAAAATCCACATTAAGAGCATGATGATGAGCAGTAAATTCAAAACTAAAAGCATCGTAAGAATTTGGAATATTTATACAAGGCAAATGTTTATATCCTACCGACAAGTTAATGCCCATTATTCCTGTTCCATCATCCTGTGCTTTTGCATTTTGGACGGCAAATAACGCAGTTATAATAACCGTTGCTGCTAATAATTTTTTCATATTTATACAATTCTATTCATAAAAGTCATCTATGCTACCATCAACTCCTGCGGGCAAATTAGCCGATTGATTTGCACTAAGTGTATAGTTAACCTTTATCCATTTTTGTCCATTCCAAAATTTATATTCAAATGATACTGAATATGAGCAAGAATTTTTGAATTTACGTTCATACACTTTGTTTCCTAATTTTATTGGTTTACTACAAGTAATACAACTTCCGCCTAAGCCTAATGATATCTCGTCATTCTGGTCATTATTTGATATTTGTACTTGCGAAGATGTTTTTTCTTCATCTTTACATACATTCCCGTTTGCATTTTGGGCAGCAAACAACGCAGTTACAAAAACTGCTACCACTAATAATTTTTTCATATTTTTATTATATTTAATAAGTATTCATTTTTAATCATAAGAATAATATTCATCGCAGGAACTGCAATAACAACGATTTTCATATCCATAAACAGGTACTGTTCCCGTACCTAAGCACGGTTTACAATTGTCGCATTTAGAACAATTTGAGGGAATTGGCTTTGTTTCATATTCAATACATTCGTTATTAGCATTGTATTTCTTACACACTTGCATATTTGTGTATTTTACTCCATCAATTTTACCGTTACTACAACCTGCAGTACATTTTGTTGTTCCTTTTTGAACTTTTACCGATTTAACGACTAATGAGTGTCCTTTGTTACAGGTTTTACCTGAACAGCCTTGTCCGTTTGCATTTTGGGCAGCAAACAACGCGGTTATGAAAACCACTGCCACTAATAATTTTTTCATATTTCTTTTTTTGCCTATTTGTAATTTCAACAACTCCTGAATTTAAATGTATTTGCTTAATTGCGTCCTTTGTGTATTCTTTGTGCCCTTTTTGGTTTGATTTTTTTTACCACAAAGAACACAAAGATTTTAATAAAATATTGCTTTTCGAACAGAGGTAGTTTTGTTAATTTTCCTCATATTGCGGTTTTCGCCTTATCTGCAATTACAAAAATTTTGGTTTTCTGCTATTAAGTAAAACATTTAAATATTTAGTGTATGTAAAGGTTTACACAATGAATCATTCTCCCTCCCATTTAATATGCGTACAAGAACTCAATGTTACATTTGTGCTTCGATTGCAATCTACTAACGTGGCATTTGAATAACCTTTTTGTAACCAAACATTATAGTCGTACTTGTTGGTCGAGCCTCTATAACCTTCATTTGGTTCAACTTTGTATACAATATGAACATATGCTCTTTGACTGCAAGGGTTTGTATATACAATTCTCTTTGCTTGACAATAAGAATCATACACTTCCCGCACATCCCAGTAACAATCGCTATTAAGCGTACTGACTGAATTATCTGTTTCTTTAATAGTTTCTCCAGCAGATATGTATCCTCCTTCTTCCAATAATAAAGGAGAGGATTCTGTTTGTTCTACTTCTGCTATTACATAAATAATACCTTCAACAGCAGATTGTTCTAATGACGGAGTTTGCATTATTACAACATCATCATTTCTTTTTTGTCCGTTTGCATTTTGGGCAGCAAACAACGCAGTTACAAAAACCGCTACCATTAATAATTTTTTCATATTTCTTTTTTTATTGTTAATTGTTTTTACTATTCGCTTTTGCTTTTTCTATGGCAGCATTTAATAAGCGTTCCTGTTCGTCTGCCTCTTTTCTAAATTCATTTGCTTTTTTCTGGTAATCGGCTACTTTATCGCATTGACTTTCTACATAACCAGAATAACCTGCACTCCCACTTTCACCTGCCGGTGGTTTACTCTTTCTTAAATGCTCACATCGCTCTTTTGCTTCATTTGCTTTCTGCTGATATTCATTTGCAGAATTTCTTTTTTGTTGAATTTCTGTCCTTTGTCTGTTAATTATTGCCTGTTGGTCAGACGAAAGGCTTTGTCCGTTTGCATTTTGGGCAGCAAACAACGCGGTTACGAAAACCACTGCCACTATTAATTTTTTCATATCTTATTGTTTTACAAAATAAACTTCTTGTTTTCCGCAATCGCCTGTGCAATCTTTATAGCACTTTTTAGGAACAGTTCCATAGCCATTGTAACAGCTTTCATAT
>JAITOP010000350.1 GCA_031289895.1 Prevotellaceae bacterium | reverse complement strand
ACTTACGACTAACGACTTACGACTAACGACTAACGACTTTTTCATTTAATCTCTTTCCAGCTGCGTATTTCCAAGTCGTTGACATCTAAGCTGCATGCGGCGGTTATGAATGCGGATGCAAGGCGTGCGTTTGTCAGTAACGGAATGTTGTGGTCTATTGCGCTGCGGCGTATTTCATAATCGTTGTGAAGTTCGTCTTTTGTCAGATTTTTGGGAATGTTTATTACTAAATCAAAAACTTTGTCGGCTATAAGTTTTATGATATTGTTTTCGCCTTTTTCGTCGGGCCAGCCTACTGTTATTGCATTTATTCCATGCTCTTGCAAAAACGCTTTTGTGCCGTGTGTTGCATAAATTTTCAGACCTTTTTCCTGAGCCATTCGGCAGGCTTCGAGCAGTGTCAGTTTTGATTTTGCCTCGCCCGACGAAATCATAATTCCCCGTTGAGGAATTTTGTATCCTACCGACAGCATTGCAAGCAGCAGTGCCTCGTTTACGTCGTTTCCTATACATCCCACTTCGCCTGTTGATGCCATATCAACGCCCAGAACAGGGTCGGCTTTTTGCAGTCGGGTAAACGAAAATTGCGATGCTTTTACGCCTACATAATCAATATCAAATTCCGTTTTTTCGGGTTTTACAAATGGTTTATCAAGCATCAATCGTGTTGAAATATCAATAAAATTTGTTTTAAGAATTTTTGATATAAACGGAAATGTGCGTGATGCGCGAAGATTACATTCTATAACTTTTATATCATTATTTTTTGCAAGATATTGAATATTAAACGGTCCTGTAATTTGTAATTCTTTGGCGATTTGTCGGCTTATTTTTTTCAATCGCCGTATTGTTTCAAAATATATTTTTTGAGCGGGAAAAACCAAAGTTGCATCGCCTGAGTGAACGCCTGCAAACTCAACATGTTCGGATATTGCATAAATCATAATTTCGCCGTTATTTGCTACTCCATCAAATTCAATTTCTTTGGCTCTTTGCACAAATTCTGATACTACCACAGGAAATTCTTTTGATACGTTTGCCGCAAGTTTCAAAAAATATTCCATTTCTTCTTTGTTCGAGCAAACATTCATCGCCGCTCCCGACAAAACGTAAGATGGGCGTATGATAACAGGAAATCCGACAGTATCAACAAAATTATAAATATCTTTCATATTATTCAGCTCTTTCCAGCGCGGCTGGTCTATTTTGAGCGTATCGAGCATACTCGAAAATTTATGTCGGTTTTCGGCTCTGTCGATGCTCACGGGAGACGTTCCGAGTATTGGTACATTTTGATTGTGCAGGCGCATTGCAAGATTATTTGGAATTTGTCCGCCAACGGCAACGATTACACCTTCAGGGTTTTCCAAGTCAACAATATCCATTACGCGCTCAAACGAAAGTTCGTCGAAATACAGGCGGTCGCACTCATCGTAATCGGTTGATACTGTTTCGGGATTATAATTTATCATAATAGAATTATATCCTAAACTGCGTGCTGTTTTTACTGCATTCACCGAACACCAGTCAAATTCAACCGAACTGCCTATTCTGTACGCGCCCGAACCGAGAACAATTACAGGTTTATCTTCGGCAAAATCAATATCGTGCTTATCGCCGTTGTAAGTAACATAAAGGTAATTTGTGCGTGCAGGATATTCGGCGGCAAGCGTATCTATCTGTTTTACAACAGGTAAAATATTGCGTTGTTTTCGCAGACTGCGCACGGCAAGCAAAGCATCATCGGGTTTCATTTTCGATTTATCTGCCAAACGTCCTACCTGAAAATCGGAAAATCCTGCCTGTTTCGCCGTTTTCAGCAAATCATCATTAATATCGTTTATACTTTTACATTTTTGTAATTGATGCGATATGTCGTTGATATTTTTAAGTTTATATAAAAACCATTTATCAATTTTTGTAAGGTCGTGAATTTTGTCAATACTGTAATTTTTTTCCAACGCTTGTGCAATAACAAAAATTCGCATATCGGTAGGCTCTGAAAGCGATTTTTCAATATCGGCAACGCTCAGTTCTTTATTCGCAACAAAGCCGTGCATTCCTTGCCCAATCATTCGCAAGCCTTTTTGTATAGCCTCTTCAAACGTTCTGCCTATTGCCATAACTTCGCCCACGCTTTTCATGCTGCTGCCTAATTTTTTGCTTACTCCGTGAAATTTTCCCAAATCCCAACGCGGAATTTTACAAACAACATAATCGAGTGCAGGCTCAAAAAACGCAGATGTATCGCGTGTTACGGCATTTCGCAATTCGTAAAGACCGTAACCGAGACCGAGTTTTGCCGCAATAAACGCAAGCGGATAACCTGTTGCTTTTGACGCAAGTGCCGACGAACGCGAAAGCCGCGCATTAACTTCGATAACGCGATAATCCTCTGAATTTGGGTCGAGAGCATACTGAACATTACACTCGCCCACAACTCCGATATGGCGGATTATGCGGATTGCAATTTCGCGCAATTTATGATATTCGCTGTTGGTAAGCGTTTGCGAAGGCGCAACAACAATACTTTCGCCTGTGTGTATTCCCAGCGGGTCGAGATTTTCCATGTTGCACACGGTTATGCAATTATCGTAAACATCGCGCACAACTTCGTATTCGATTTCTTTCCAGCCTTTTAGCGATTTTTCGATAAGCACCTGCGGCGAATGTGTGAAAGCGCGTTCGACCAAAACATTTAACTCATCAGCATTGTCGCAAAAGCCGCTGCCTAAGCCGCCAAGAGCATAAGCCGCACGAACTATTACAGGATAACCGAGCGTTTCAGCCGCACGACAAGCATCTGCAATGTTTGTAACCGCCTCGCTTTGTATATATTTTACATTTATTTCCGATAATTTTTGATTAAATTTTTCGCGGTCTTCGGTATCAATAATTGCCTGAACAGGAGTTCCGAGAACTTGCAAATTATATTTTTCTAAAATACCTTGTTTGTACAGTTCAACGCCGCAGTTCAGCGCAGTTTGTCCGCCGTAGGCAAGCATAATGCCTTCGGGTTTTTCTTTTGCAATAACTTTTTCGACAAAAAAGGGAGTTATCGGCAAAAAATAAACTTTATCGGCAACACCGTCCGAAGTTTGCACCGTTGCAATATTGGGATTGATAAGCACCGTTTCTATTCCTTCCTCTTTCATTGCCTTCAGCGCCTGCGAACCCGAATAATCAAATTCTCCCGCCTCGCCTATTTTCAGTGCGCCCGAACCTATCAATAATACTTTTTTTATGTTATGTTGTTTCATAATTTTGAAAATTATTTTATTCTAATTAGTATTTAGTATTTAGTCGTTAGTATTTAGTCGTTAGTCATTCTTAATTTTTAATTTTTAATTTTTAATTCTTAATTCTAAAGTCGCTGGTCGTATTAACCACTAACCATTAACCATTAACCATTAATCTGTATTTAGTCGTTAGTAATAAAAATAAATAATCTATAAAAGATGGAATGAATCCGTTAGGATTCAAATGTTTATAGAAAACGAATGTCCACGCATCATATCCGACCCCGTACGGGGTCGAACAATGGGGGGATTTGTCCATTTTTACCAACATATAATCCCTAACGGGATTTTTTTTGTCATCTATTAATCTAATTAATCTAATTATCATATTATTTTATTATCCTATTAATCTAATTATCCTATTATTTTATTATCCTATTAATCTAATTATCCTATTATTTTTATTATCCTATTAATCTAATTATCACATTATTCTTATTAATCTAATTATCTTATTATCACATTAATCACATTATTTTTGTTTGTTTTTTTCTGCTATTTTCTTCAAAAATTCATCAAAAAGAAATTCTGTATCAACAGGTCCGCTGGCGGCTTCGGGGTGAAATTGCGCCGAAAAAAACGGTTTGCGTTTATGATAAATTCCTTCGTTTGTGCCGTCGTTTAAATTTACAAAAAGTTGTTGCCAATCGCTGCCCAATGTTGCATTATCTACCGCATAACCATGATTTTGCGATGTTACAAAACAGCGTTTGTTGGTGAGCATTTG